>DASWYH010000001.1:0-2862 GCA_036405095.1 Gemmata sp.
TACGCGCAGTCCCTCGTCCGCAGCTCCGAAGCGGCGAGCGACGTTGTTCAGGGCACGTTCCTGTCCATGCTCCGTTCCGCCGAGAACCTGCTCACCCGTGAGGGGTCGCTGGCGAGCTGGCTATTCCGGGTGGCCCACAACCACGCGATCAGCTACATCCGCGTGAAAAAGCGGCGCCGGCAGAAGAACGAGACCGATCTGGCCCCAACGGGAGACCTGCTCGCCGGGGTCTCCGCCGGCGCCGCGGAAGACGACGGCCCGGTGGACGAACTGGGCGCGCTGGAGCGGTGCCGGGAGGCGCTCCCCGAGCGGTTGCGGCTCCTGGTGTACCTGCTCTACAACGAAGGGCGCACGCTGATCGCCGCGGCGCCCGACCTCGGCTTCAAAACGGCCGGGGGCGTCCACCGGCTCCGGGTGCAGGCCGAAGAGCGGCTCAAAGAGTGCATCGAGCGCCGGCTCGGCCGGTCGCCCCGAACCAGCGGAGAAACCCGGTGACAACTGCCGACGTTCAGCAACTCCTGGTGCGTCTGGCCGCGCGCGACCGGGCGTCCGCCGCCGCGGACCCGGTCCGGTATCCGACCCCCGCGTGCGTCCCGCTCTCGCGGCTGTTCGCCTGGGTCGAGAACGGGGACGCGACCGGCGTGGATCAGGCCCACCTCGCGCAGTGCGCGTACTGCCAGGCGGCCGCGCAGAAGTTGCGCGCGCCTGCGCCCCCCCTGCCGGAACCGCCCCCGCTACCCCCCGACGAACCGGCCGTTCCCTCCGAAATCTTCGCCCGGCACAACGTGTGGGTGCGCCCGGAGGTGCCGTGGGCGAACTCGTTCCGCAGTTCAACCGCGGCCCCGGGAACCGCGCCGGCCCAGCCGGTCATGTTCGCGCTCGGGGCCGGCGCAGGTGGGAACGTGGCACTCACGCCCGAACTGGCCGCGCGGTACTACGACCCGCCGCTCGCCGAAGTTGAATTGAAGCTCGTCCTCGTCCCGGTTGCGGGGGGGTGGGAACCGCGGGTGCAGCTCGATCCCGCGCCGAACCGCGGGGACGCGCTCGTCCTGACCCTCACCTTCCCGGACGGCGCCGCCCGGGCGTTCCTGGTCCCGTCCGGCCCGCCCGGCTCGCTCGACGCCGCCACCTCCGAACCGGGCGAGGTGCTCCCCGCGGCCACCGCCGCGGCGACCGCGGCGGGCTGGCAAGGCACCGTCGAACTGACCTGAGTGAGGCCCCGACACCGCACATGACCGCACCCGCCCCGTCCGAACCCGTAGGCCGGCTGGTCGCCCTCCGCCGGGATGTGGTGGCCGGCACGTGCGACCTCGCCGACGCGCTCCTGATCGCCGGCTCGGGGCCGCTGCCGGGCGCGGCCGAGGTCGCGGCGGTGGTGGCCGAACTGGCCGACCCGTTTGGCGAGGGAACCGGGCACGCGGTTCTCGCGGAACTCGCGCTCGCCGCGGGCACGGCGTGCGCGACGGGCGGCCAAAACGACCACGCCGAACGGCTGCTGGGCGCCGGGCTCCGCGTGCTCGCCCCGACCGGCGGGGAAGCCGTCCTCCGCGCACGAGTCGAGCGGGCGTCCCTCTGGGACCGGGCCGGTCGGCCCGCCGAAGTGGCCCACGAGACGGAGGGCTTGGCGGACGAGGCGCGGCGCTCCGGGAACCAAACGCTGTTGGGGCGCGCGCTGCTCCTGCGCGGCGCGGCGCTGGCGGAACTGGGCCGCCCGGCCGACGCGCTCGGCGCGCTGGACGAGGCCCTTGCGGTGCTCCGCCGGTGCGACCAGACCGGAACACGCACGGGGGCGTGTCAGCACCGGCGGGCACAGGTGCTGGCCGCCCTGAAGCAGTGGGACGCGGCCCTGCGCGCGGCCGATGGCGCCGTCGCGATCTTCGACCAGCTCGGGGCGAAGGGCGCGCGAAAAGCAGCGGAACAGCAGCGCACCGCAATCGCAAATCGAATGCGCGCAGAGGGACCGGTCCCGCTCACAGCGCCCGCGCAACCCGCCCCGCCCGCCACAGACTGGAGCCCCGCGCACCGGCTCGACCGCATCCGCGGGCTGATTGCCGACAGCCGGTATCGGGCCGCGCTGGCCGCGCTCGACGATGTGGAACCGGAGGCACGGGACGGCCGGTTCCTGGCGCTCCGGGGCGAGGCCCTGCGCAAGTCCGACCGCCCGGCCGACGCCCTCGCCGTTTTGGACGAGGCGGTGCGCCTCCTGGAAGGGGCGGGCGAGCCCCTCCTGCTCGGAACCGCGCTGTGGGAGCGCGGGAACGCGCGCGCCGACCTGGGGGCCGAGGGACCGGCGCTGACCGACCTGAACCGGGCCGTTGCCGCGCTGGACGGGCACGCGGACCCCCTCACCTTTGCACGTTGCCGCCGGGCACGGGCCGAGGTGCTGTTGAAGCTGGGCCGCTACCCCGAGGGGGCCGCGGAACTGGACGAGGTGCTGCCGGAACTCGTTCGCTCGGGCGAGCCGGAAGAGTCGGTTCACGCGCGCGCGAGTCTGGGGATCGGATTGCACCGCATCGGCCACAGCCCCGCCGCGGTCGCGGTCGCCGAGGAGGCGCTCGCGGACGCCCGCCGGCTGCACCTGGAAGGCGCGGTCACCGGGTGCCTGCTCAACCTCAGCAGCATCCTCGCCGAGTGCGGGCGCGCCCGCGAGGCCGTGCCCTATGCGTTTGAGGCCGCCGGGCGGATGACCGACGACGACCACCCGGAGGCCCGCGGGGGCGCGTTCCTGAACCTCGGGGCGGCCCTGCTGAACGTCGGCCGGACGGGCGAAGCGGTGGTCGCCTTCGAGAGCGCGGCCGGGTTCCTCCTCCAGCCCCCGGGGCACCCCAAGCTGGCCGGGTCGGCGCTCACCCACCTGGGGCA
>DASWYH010000002.1:0-4146 GCA_036405095.1 Gemmata sp.
CTTTCGACCATCGGCGGTCACTTGCGCGGCGCGACCTTCACCTCTTCGGACGAGGTGAGGCTGAAGTAGAAGCCGTGCGGGTTGTTCCCGTTCGCGACCTTCAGCAGCACGGTGTTCTTCCCCTTCACCAGTTTCACCGGCACCTTGTACGCCTCCGGTGCTGCGGCCTTCGTGTCGCGCGAGGTGAACACGTCCTTACCGTTCACCCAGAGCTTCGCGCCGTCGTCCGGCCCGAGCAGGATTTCCGCCGCCTGCTCCGCCGGGGAGTCCACTTCGACGAACATGTACGACGCGGAGTTGTTGCCCGCGTTGCCGTGCATCCCGGCGAGGTCGAAGTACCCCTTCCCATCCGGCCGGACCGTCTTCCAGCCGATGAGCGTGACGCCCTTCATCGTCCACGTTGTTTTCGGATCGAACGCGCCCTTCTCCGGACCGAATTCGGTGTCGAGCGCCTTATCCATACTCGCTGCCGGGAACGGCCCGGCGATGGCGAAGCTGTCCGGGGTGAGCGCTGCGGTCTTGAGCGTTTCGAGGTACGCCACAAGATCGACCAGTTCGTCTTCGGTCAGGGCGGCAACGATGTCCTCGGGCATGAGAGAGGTTTTCATCTTGCGCACCGGCCCGTCGATGTCCTTCCGGGCGATGGTGGTGTCTTTGCCGTTCGCATCGCGGAGGGTGATCGCTTCGGGCGTGTCGCCCACCAGCAACCCGTTCACGGTGACTTCCGCGGTGGTCGTCACCGAGTGCTGAACGTACTGGTCCGCAATCGCCTTCGAGGGCGTCAGTAGCGACTCGTAGAGCGCCTCGCGGGCGCTCTTCTTGCCGACCATCGAGAGGTCCGGCCCGACCTGCCCGCCGACCCCGCGGGTCATGTGGCACTTCGCGCACTGGGCGGCGCCGGTGAGGCTCGCGTTCCACACCGCTTTACCACGGGCGGCGTCGCCCTGGCGCTTCGCGAGTTCGTCGATCGCCGGGAGGTTCTTCGGGTTCAACTTGCCGGGGGCCGGGAAGAGCAGCAGCGCGCGGTTCCGCTCGCCCTGGAACGGCGAGTTGCGGAGCAGTTGGCCCGCCTGCGCGACGAGTTCCTTCGGGAGGTTGCCTTTCTGGTGCGTGTCGAGCAGCCAGACGGTGCCGGCCCGGTTGCCCGCGAGCGCACCGACCGCCGCGGCCCTGATTTCCGGGGTCGCGCTTTCGAGCTTCAGCGCGAGCTGGAGCGCCTCCAGGGCTTTCGTGGCCGACGCGGGCGGCTTCGGCCCCTTCGGCAGTTGCTCCCCGAGCGCCTGAATGCAATCGAGCGTCAGCGCGTTCTTGGGCGCCCCGATGTCGATCAGCGCGTCCACGCTGGTATCGGAGGAGAGCTTGCCGAGCGTGCGCACGGCTTCTTTACGGAGATCGAGTGCGGCGTTCGTGTCCTTGGCGATGGCGGCCACCTGCCGGGCGTAATTACCTCCACCCACCGCGGCCACCAACTGCAAGCCGGTGAGTTGCGATTTCGGCTCCGTGAGGAGCGCGTCAATCTGTTGCGTCAGTTCCTTGCTGCCCTGGAGCGCTTTCCACTTCGTTGGGAGGAACAGCTTCAGGCTCGCGATGGCGCGGGCCTTCACCTCCGGCGCGGCGGCGCCCTTCAGCACGTCGAGCATCGCTTGCCCGGCGGAAGCGTCATCGTTGGACGCGATGATATCGACGATGCGGCCCTTCTGTGCGGCGGTCAGTTTATCCTCGCTCAGGAGCTTGCTGAGGCGCGGCAGCACGGACTTCGGGCGTAGTTCCCACACCAGGTCCGCGACCTTGTCGTTCCACTCCGGGAAGTGCTTGTCGAAGTCCGCGAGGATCGCGTCGCGCCGCGCGGGGTCCGTGCCGCACGCGATGTTGAGGGCCGCGCGGTAGAATTGGTCGGTGCCGTCGTACCGCTTGGCGAGCGCATAGAAAGCGCTCTTGACCTTAGTCACATCTGCATGTCGGGCGTTGAGTAACAGTTCGCGCTGTGCAGCGGGACTTAATCCCCCGACTTCTTTCTTGAGGCCTTCCCAGTCTGCGAATTGCGGAATCTCAAGCGTGCTTTTATGGAAAAGAGTCCAGTCCATCCGGAATGCCGTTGAGAGGAAGCGTTCTGCGTTTCCTTCACCCTGAAGCATCATCGCATAACCGAAAGCTGTTCGTTCCTTTGGGTCGTTGGTCGCTGTCTTTATCAGAGGCGCGGTTACCGCCCAAAACAGACGGGCTTGGAGTTCCGGCGCCCCTGAACTGAGTACCGGTATCAGCAGTTCATCAATCTGCTTCTTGTTCACCACCTGAACAGATTCATATCCGAGCCACCGCGTTGCCTGACACGGCGAGCCGAGCGCCGCCAGAAGCCCATCCTTCGTGTCGAGTTTCACCTCCGGCACCTTATACCCCTTGTGGCCCTTCGGGGTGATGCGGTAGATGCGGCCGTCGGTCGGGTCGCCCATCCCGTGCCCGCCGACCCCGCGGTCGTACCAGTCGGCCACGATGATGCTGCCGTCCGGCGCCACGCACACGTCCGACGGGCGGAACCAGTTGTCGCTGCTCGTGAGCAGTACTTCCTTTTCGAGTTCGTACCCGGCGCCCTTCGCTTTCCGGTGGAACCACCGCACCTCGCGCGGTCCCGCGTCGCAGTGCAGCAGCGACCCCATGTACTTCTTGGGGAAGAGTGCGCCTTCGTAGAACGTGATGCCCGTCGGGCTGCCGAACCCGGTGCGCAGCGTTTTGTGAACGATGCCGGGTTGCTCCTCGTGCCAGTGCGTTTGCCCCGGCCCGCGCGGGCCGTAGCCGTAGTTCCCGCCGGGCATCACGAAGCAGATGCGCGTCTGCTGGTTGCCGTCGTCGTCGTTGTCGGAGAGCCACACCTCACCGAAGCTGTCCACGCAGCACTCGTAGTTGTTGCGGAAGTTGTGCGCGAACAGCTCGACGTTGGTCCCGTCCATGTCGCAGCGCCACACGGTGCCCTTTTGCACGTCAGTGGTGTTGCTGACCCACTTCCGGCCCTTCCCGTCGCTCGACTGAAGGCCGGTCACGCCCGAGTCGCCGACCGTGAAGTACAGCTTCCCGTCCGGGCCGATGTTGATGCCGTGAACGCCGTGGTCGTGGTCGAAGCCGCCGAACCCGGTGAGGAACTTCTTCGGTGGGCCGTCGGCCTTCAGGTCGCCGTCCTTGTCCTCGAACACGAGGATGTCGGGGGACTGGCAAACGAACACCCGCTGGCCCTTCCCGTCGGCATACGGAGCGACGCACACGCCCAATGGGCCGTAGATCTCCGGCCCCTGGTAAAACGTGACGGCCTTCGAGGCTTTCCCTTCGCCCTTTTCGTCCACGAGCACCTGAATCCGGTCGCCCTCCTTGCGGAGGATCGGCCGCCCGAAGTTCTTGCGCCGGTAGTTCACGGCCTCCGCGACCCACACCCGGCCCTTGTGGTCCACGTCGATCGAGGTGGGGTTAATCAGCATCGGTTCGGCGGCGAACAGTTCCACCTGGAAGCCGTCCGCAACCTTGAGCGCCTTGAGCGCGGCTTCGGGGGCCAGTGGGCCGCCTTTCGGTTGTGCGGAGAGGGGGGAAGCGAGCGCGAGGAGCGCGAGCAAACAAACGAGCCGGCTCATGTGTCGAGGCTCCGGGGAGGTAAGGAGTTCGGCGGGTGAAAAACAGTGTACCGCGAAAGGGCGGAATAACCTACCCCCAAGACCCCGCCTGTCTGGCCTCAATCGAAAAGTCCGCGATTCGTCGGCAACGGAACCGTTCCCTTCTCGGGTCATTCAGACAATTGGCCATGTGCCCATTCGGTCTCTGCTCGGCCCGTCCGTTGCCGCCGGGCAGAACTGGATCATCACTCGGGTGGTCCGCTCGGCGATCGTACCGAACACATCCTCGCCCCGAACCGCGATCGTGCGCGGATTTGGCCCGTGGCTTCAACAAGAAGCGATGAGAAGCGATCGAACAGGTACCAGGAGTCGCGCACGGATAACTTGAGCAACTTCGGGCCGTATCCCTAACAGGATGACATTTTCGAGTCCGCTCGAGCTTCTCTGCCGGAATTACCGTACTCCGATTCGGGTTGGAAGAGCGGGCGCGGAACCGCTGGGTGGCCGGAGCCGAGGTCCTCGGATGTGGCGGGCGTTTCCACCGCTCCTCGGG
>DASWYH010000003.1:0-2377 GCA_036405095.1 Gemmata sp.
ACGCTCTTGGCAGGGCCGCTCGTCTCCGCTCGTCGCGACAGGCGCCGCGGGCGCCGGCGCGGGCGCGTTCGTGTCGAGCCGGTCGCCCATGTCGGTCGGTGTCGGGGCCGCGCCGCCACCCGCGCCCGCCGGCGCGGGCGGGTCGCCGGTGCGATCGTCGCCGGGAGCGTTCGACATTGTCGTCCTCGCGGAATGGCGATTGTTAGGCACAAGATCGAGCGCATACCGTAACCTGTCGGCGGACCTGCGCCTACGGTTCAGAGCGAATTTTCGCGAACGCCCCGGCACCGGTTCGAGCACCGCTCCGCTTGCCCCGCGTTCCCGCTCGCCGTAAAGTCTGCGGTGCTACCCCCGTTACTCTCCGAGGTCCGACTCATGGGATTCGCGCAAACCGTTGACGCCGCGGGCCAACCCGCACACCGCCCCGGAAAGGGCAGCTACCACCAGATCGGGCTCGTGCGCGGGCAGTTCGGCGGTGTGCCGGAAGCCGAGTGGATCAAGTTCATCGCCGACGCCGGGTTCGACGGCTGGGAAGAGGCCTCCTGGGAACTCGACCTGCGCCGGTGCGACACCGACGCCGGGGCCGCCGCCTACGCCCAGGAGCGGGTGGCGCTCGCCAAGGCGCACGGGCTGGAGATCTTCACCGTCGCGGCGCACCTCCAGGGGCAGGTGCTCGGCGACGAGCCGTCCGCGAAGACGCTGAACTTCTGCTCCGGAAAGGGTGAGGCCCGGGCCGCTTATAAGGCGTGGCGCGCCGCCGGGAACAACCCGCCGCGCACGAACCCGATGTACGTTCCCGACGAGGTCGGGGCGCTGATGCACAAGGAGGCCCAGCGCGACCTGAAGGCCGCGGCCCGGTACGCGGGGCACCTGTCGAAGCTCCAGAACCGGCGGGTCGCGGTGCCCGGGTTCGTGGGCAGCCCGGCGCACTGCTGGAGCCACTGGTTCCTGTTCCCGTGGCTCCCGGGCGACATCGACGGGCACCCGATCCCGGACGTGTACCGGGTGTCGCTGGAGCTGCTCGTGGAGCGGTTCGGCCCGGTGTGGGACGTGTGCAAGGAGTACGGCGTCACCTACGACCTGGAGTGCCACCCGTCCGAGCGCGCGATGGGCGACCTGGAGAGCGCGGGCCAGTACATCGAGCACATGACCGGCGCCGGGTACGAGGGCGTCGTGGGCTTCAACCTCGACGGCTCGCACATGGAGTGGCAGAACGTGTCGGTGATCCAGTTCATCCGCGAGTTCCAGAAGTACATTCACTGTGCGCACGTCAAGGGGGTGCAGGTCGAGCGCGAGCACTGCCGCGGCGGGCTGCTCGGTGGCCACAAGCCGATGGGGCACTGGACCAACGGCTGGAAGTTCGTGACGGCGGGCACCCAGCGGGACGCGAACTCGCTCGAAGAGATCTTCATCGAGCTGAACCGGGTCGGGTACGAGGGGGCCGTCTCGATCGAGTGGGAGGACAACGACGCGGACAAGTTCGCGGGCGCAAAAGCCGCGCTGGCGAACTGCCGCAAGGCCGACCTGCCCCCGAGCTGGGGCAAGCACGACGACGCGCTGAAGGGCTGACGTCGAGCCGACGAGCCGGGCGCGATCGGGTTCGTTTTTGCCGGGGCGCCCGGCCCGTCGGGGGTGTGGTATCATGCGGGCAGGAGGTGACGTATGAGCAAGGTGATTCTCGATGCCGCGATGCGGGCGAAGCTGACCGGGCTGACCGAGAAAGTGGCCCTGTACGATGAGTCCGGCGGGTTGCTCGGCTACTACCTGCCACCGGAGCCGCCAAACGCGTTCGCGGGCATTCCGGTAGAAGGGCCGTTCACCGCCGCGGAGTTAGAACAAGCGTTCGCTCAAACCGACCCCGGGCGCCCGCTCGAAGACATCCTCCGCGACCTGCGGGAGGGGCGATGAACTACACCGTGCGCTGGTCCCCGATAGCTGAAGCAAAGCTCCGGTGGCTGTGGGCGCGAGCGTTCATCAAAGAGCCCGTTGCGGAGTTGGCTGATGTGGTCAGCCGGTTGCTCCGTGATCGCCCATTCGACCTCGGCGAGTCGCGGGAGCGGGCGGATATTCGGTTGTGGTTTCACCGCCCGTTGTGCGTTGCATTCCGAATCGACGATACCGCGAAGGTGGTGTACGTCGCGGCTGTCAAATGGGTCGGAAACTAACTGCACTCGGAGAAGGGCACCGCGCCCAGCGGCGGGTCGAGTTCGGGCGCATCTGAGCTGCGCGGAATGCGAACGGCCCGCACGCAAGAGCGTGCGGGCCGTTCTGTCGAACCCGGCGGTTTACTTCTCATCCTGTGGTGCGGAAGGCTCACGGCACCGCCGTTCTGGCCAGACCGTAATTCTGGCGGTAACGACGGTCCGCGGCGTAGCTC
>DASWYH010000004.1:0-2074 GCA_036405095.1 Gemmata sp.
TGAGGCGAGCGCCCGCGGGGACCACCGCCGGGCCGCGTACCTGTACGGGGTGCTGCTCCGCGATCTCCGCGGGGCCGCGAACGCGCTCTTGGCCGGCGGGCTGTTCCGCGACGCCGCGCTGCTCCTGCGCGACCGGCTGAACGACCCGCGGGCCGCGGCCGAGGCGTTCGACCGCGCCGGGGACCACGACGAAGCGCTGCGCCTCTACGACCGGGTCAAGGAGTACGAGCGCGCGGCCGAACTGCTCCGCCGGCTGGGCGATGAGGCGCGCGCGGTGCTGTACTACCTCCGCGCCGCGGACCAGCTCGCGGCGGGCGGGAAGTTTCTCGCCGCGGGCGACCTGATGCGAACGAAGGCGCACCGCCGCGACCTCGCGTCCGACCTCTACCACCATGGGTGGCGGAATCAGGTCCCCCCCGAAGACGTGGCGTGCGCCGAGCGGCTGTGCGACGAGCACCTCGTGAACGAGGACCGGGCCTCGCTCGAAGCGCTGATCGACGAGGCCGAGGCCGCGCTCACCGGGCGCCCGCGCGACGCCGGGCGCCTGTTCAACTACGCCCTGCGGGTCGGGAGCGACTTCCTCCCGGACGACACCCAGGACGAGCTGGTGGACCGCGTCAAGCTGCTGTTCGCCGGGCACCTGCGGGTCCACACGCTCGTCGGTGAGGCGCGCGCGATGGCCGGCGAGCTGTTCCCGCTCACCCACTGGGCGCCCCCGGTCGGGCGGGACGCGACCTTCGCGACCCGCGGCCGGCCAGCCCCGCTCGTGCCCCCCGAACCGCCCCGACCGGAACCCGGACCCGAACCGGACCGGCGGCTGATCGCGGGTCCGGTGACCGCGGCCGTAGCGGCCCGCGGGACGTTCGATGTGCTCGTCGCCGGGGCCGGCGGCATCGTCTGCTGGCGCGTGGCCCAGGGCACCGTCGTGCCCGTCACCAACAGCGGCGAACGGACCACCGCGCTGTCCGCCTCCGCCGACGGTGCGGTGGTTTACGCGCTCACGGTCGGGGCCGACGGGGTGTCACGGCTCCGCTGTTTCGCCGCCCATGGGGACGGGTTCCGCGGTACGACGCAGTACACGCTGCCGACCGACCAGGACGCGGAGCCGGCCGCCTATTTACAACCGGTGGCCCCGCTCCGCGCGGGCGAGCACCGGCTCACGGTCGCGACCCCGGGCGCGAACTTCGCCTTCGCCGGCCCGTACCTCCAGTTTGACCCGATGGGGGCGTTCGTCCGCTCGGGGTGGCCCGTGTGCCTGCTCGCGGAAACGAACAACGGGCACATGTGGTCCTGGGCCGGCGGGTCCGTCTGGTGGCGGGGGCCGACCGGCGCGCCCCCGCTCCAGTGGAACGCGCCCTGGGACCAGACCGCGCCGGTGGCTTGGAGCGCCCCCGCGCCGGCGGTTCTGGAAGTCACGGGGGTGGACGCCCACGGGCGCGTCCACTGGGCCGAGTTCGATGCCCGTAACCCGGAGGCCCCCTGCACCCGCTACGCAACGGCGGCGCACCCCAACGACTACGTGACGGCGTGTCTGGTTGGGCCGGGCGTTGTCGCTGCGGTCACCACCCGCAACGAGGTCAACTGGCTCCGTGTGACCGAGGGGAGGGGGCTAACCATTTCGTCAACGATTGTCGCCCGCGGGCGGGCGCGCGTCGTCGCCCTCGCCCCGCGCCCCGACGAAAAGGAGGTCCTCGCGATCCTCGCCGACGGGGGCGGGGTCCGGCTCCGGCGGGTGTGAGCGCGCGACTCAGCGGTAGACGCTGCGGATCAGCGCGATGTCCGGCCGCGCCGGGGGCGCCCAGCCGTGTTCCGCCCGGCGGGCGGCGAGCAACTCGTCCAGCACCGCGGCGCGGGGGCCGTTGTAGGCGATGTTCATCACCCCGGGACTGATCCGTACCGCGCCTGCGAGCTGCCCCAACTCGGCAGGCGCGATTCCGGTCCGCGCGAGGTTCAGTTCGGCCAGTCGCGGCGCGCTGGCGATCAGCTCCGCGAGCGCGGCAACGGTTTCCCCGCCGGTCGCCGAATTCGCCGAACAACCCAGGACGCGGGTGGACGGGCTGTACCCGAGGTCGAA
>DASWYH010000005.1:0-4419 GCA_036405095.1 Gemmata sp.
CCGCCCCACAAGAGCATCGACAGGGACTCTTCAACTTCCTCGGTCGGGGTGTTACAGCCCCAGATGTTAATCGTGTACATTTCTCGCCTCCGCTTTAGCTGAATTGTAGCCAGCGGCCTGGCGGAGATAGTGATCGCCCGCTGCGGGGCATTCCAGCACGACTAGGGCACTTGGTTCGTAGCCGCGAGGCAGTCGTCAGGTTTTCTTCGCCGCCCGCCGCTCCTTTCGGGCGGCGTCGATCATCTGGTGTGCCGCGGCGAAGCGATCCTTGCGGAAGTGGCCGTACACTTTCTCCACCATCGCCACACTCGTCCCGGCCATCTTCGCCACCGTCTCGATCCCGAGCGAGGACTCCAGTGCGTCGCTGATCCACAGGTGCCGGAAATCGTAGATGGTCACCTCGCCCGTGATCGTCGCGCCGAGGGCGGCGGCGATCCGCCGCACCGACGCGAGCCGCCTGTTCACCGTCTTCTTGTTCCACGGCTTCTTCCACGCCGTCGTGAAGATGTTCTCGGTCGGCTGCCGGCCAGCACACCGCCGCCGGAGGATCGCCGCCGCCTCGTCGTTCAGGGTAATGCTGCGGACCACCGACACCGTCTTCGACCGCGCAGTCTTGTGGAACCGCAGCACGATCTGCGACGACTTCGGGAGGAAATCCGCGACGGTCGCGCGGAGGAGTTCGCCGGTGCGTGCCCCGGTCGCGTGGTAGACCCGCAGCAGGTCGGGGAAGTCGTCCTTGGCGGGCCGCATCCCGGTCGCGCCGTGCTTCTTGATGTGCGTCTCGATGCCCCACCGGCGGAACTGGTCCACGTCGTACTTGGCGGCGGACAGCAATGCGTCCACCTCCTCGACCGTCAGCAGGTGTTCCTCGGTCAGTCCCTTCGGGGGCACCCACGTCCGCTCGACGCCGGCGAAGGGGCGGAAGGTGACGGGGATCAGGGTATTCGGGCTGTTGTGCTTACCGCCCCAACTGAAGGCGTGGCGGACCGACGTTTCGGCGTGCAGCAGGCTCTGCCGTTCGAGTCCCCGCTTCTGATTGTCGTTCTCCGTGGACGCGCCGGCCACGGGCGTGGCGGCCAAGTTCGCCCGCCACCCCTCCAGCATCAACCCCGTCACTTCCGTCGCCGGGAGGTCGGCCAGCCGCCGGCCCTCGTACTCGTACCGGGCGAACCGGGTGCAGTCCTTCTTGCGGCGGCGGTACTGGGCGTCGCTCCGGTTCTCCTGCACCCAGCCGAGGAATTTCGAGAGCAATGCGGCCACGGTCAGCGCCTCGGGCCGGGCGGCCTCTTGCTTCCGCCCGAGGTGCTTGCGGAAATCTTCGTTGGCGGCCTCCCAGGTCACGTCCCCGACGCGCCCGAAGTAGGCTTCTCCGTTCGCCTCCGTATACCAGTAGAAGTTGCCTTTGACCTTCTTCTTGCGGAGTTTGGCCCGTTGCATGGTTACCGGCTTCCAGGGAGTCACTGTACTCAAAACGGTAACGAAGACGGTAACAGACATGAGAGCCGGACTCAAGCCCCGAAGCAGTACCCGCCGAAAACGCTTGAAAAATAGCTCATCTCGGCACGTTTGAAACCTCGGGGGTGTTTGCACGGCTGGTGCCGGCCCCGGTCTTCAAAACCTGTGGGGGGTGTGAACAACGCCCCCAGTCGGTTCGATTCCGATACACTCCCGCTTCAAGCAGAAACGCACGGAAAGCCGTCTTTTGCGGGCTTCCGTATGTTCTCTCATTGGCTCATGAGGTGTCACCCGGCGAGCGGCATTAACAAGAAGTTGACGGCGAACGGTTTGGCGACCCGTCTGGGCGATTTTTGCTACAACGCTTGCGCGAATGCGAAGCCGGTACTGAACACGATGAAAGGGGACAGGAGCGCCCCAGACGAGGCGCCCACGAGGGCTTCGCGCGGCCGCCGTGAGCAGTCCGTCCGGGCCGCCACTTGATTCCTTCGTTCGTGGCTGTTCAGATGACGTTCGTGGTCCGTCGTCGCACTGTCGGTTCGATCTGTGGGTTGTACTCGGCAAGTTTGACGAACTGGGCGCTCTCCACGTCGTAGGCGAACACTTCGCCAGTTTCGATCTGGTATACCCACCCGTGCAGGTGCAGGTCGCCCCGCACCAGGCGGGAACCGACGGCGGGGAGCGTCCGCAGGTTCTCAAGCTGCACCAGCACGTTCTCCTCAATGGTGGCGGTCAGTAGCCGCTCGCCCTCCAGGTGGCTGTAGTTGTCTCGCATGATGCGGCGGGTCGTTTCGGCGTGGGAGAGCCAGGACGACACGGCCGGGAGGGCGGCGACCTGCTCCGGTTTCAGCAACCCCTGCATCGCCCCGCAGTGGGAGTGACCGCAGACGATGATGTCCTTGACGCCGAGCGCGGCCACGGCGAACTCGATGGTCGCCGCCTCGCCCCCGTTCGCCGCGCCGTGCGGCGGAACGATGTTCCCGGCGTTGCGGAGGATGAACAGGTCGCCGGGCTTGGCCTGCGTCAGCAAGTTGGGATCGATCCGGGAGTCGGAACAGGTGATGAAGAGGGTTTCGGGCTGCTGGCCCTTCGCCAGTTGCTCGAACAGCCCTTGCATGGGGACGAAACTCTTGCCCTGGAACTGGTGAATGCCCTGGATCAGTTTTTGCATGGTCCCTCGTCATTGTTCTCGAAAGGGGTTTCGCTCCGTTGCGGTCCCGCCGCCGGTCATTTCGCCGCCCACGCCTTGCGGGTCTTGTCGATGGCACTGCGGAGCTCCGCTGCCTCGGCGGACTCGCGTTCGAGGAATCGAGTGGCGTCCATCAGCCAGGCGGCGATGCCGGGCTGGCGCAGCCGGTAGAACACCCGTCGCCCCTCCCGGCGCTCGGACACGAGTCGGTGCGAGCGCAACACCATCAGGTGCTGCGACACCCCGGAGTGGCTGATGCCCAGGGCCGCCTGCAGGGCGTTCACGTCCCGCTCCTCGTCCCGCAACTCCTCGACGATGCGGATGCGGAGCGGGTGCGAGAAGACGCCCACGAAAACGGCCAGCTCCTTCGTCACGAGCGCTCGGTGTGGCATTGGGTGGCCCGGTGCACGGGTTGCATTCGAATATTTGAATATTATGATTTTGAGATGCGGCCGCCAAGTCAGGCGAGGGACAGGCGGTCGGTTGGGGCAGGCAGGTGGTATTACCCCGGCAAGGACGTTGCGCATTGATCCATCGAGGCCCCAATCCCGATTCTCCGAGGTTCCTTGCGGCACCAAACGGTCCAGTTGAAGAAAAGAGAACGGGAACTCTGTGGAGCGCGGGCGCCCCCACCCGCTCGGGCCATGCGCTCCGGGTTGCGGGACGATTGTCCCGAAGGCGCTCCGCACGCCTCAGAGAAGAAAGGCGTACTTCCGTGCCGCGGGAATAACGGCTTCACTCGCAGCGCAGGTTGTGCGGTCGCGTGAAGTACCCGAGCGTCCCGAGATGGTTCCTGGGGCCTTGGAGAGCGTCAGGGGGTCACAAACAAATCGGGCGCATCGTTGTCGTAGGGTAAGCCAGAATCGCTCGATGCGCGGTGCACCCGCGCCGGGTCCGATTCGCCCGCCCGCCCGTTCTTCGGGGCCGCCGCGAGCCACTGGTGGCATTCCGGGCACCGGAGCACCGGCGTGCCGGACGCGTTGGACCCTTTCCGCACCGCGTGCGGGCTCGCGCACCGGGGTGCGGCGGTATCGGTGCGCGGTCCGGAGATGGTTGGGCTCACACAATCGGGGGTGGGACGTGACACCGTCCAAGCCGCCACCCGCTTTTGTAACGAGCCGCGAGCGGTATCGCACAACCCGCTCGTGGGCGGTCGGGGCTCGTTACAAAAGCGGCATTCTTGCCGGGTGCGGGTATGAGGGACGAACGACAAAGGACGAAAGACCAAGGGCGAATCCGCTACTTCTTCGCGCCGACGCAGTACAGCGCGTCTACCCCGCGGATGAAGAGGGCGCCATCGGCGGCGGCGGGCGTGGCCCAGAACATGTCGCGCGCGAGCTTGTTCACGCGCACCACTTCGAACTCGCTCCCGGCTTTCAGAACGTGCGTTTGGCCGCTCTCGTCGAGGCAGAAGATATTGCCGCCCGCGGCCCACGGGGACGCCCAAAACGCCCCCGCGCTCGGGATGCGCTCCTTCGCGTAGGCCGCCTTACCGGTCCCGGCGTCGAAACAGCTGATGGTGCCGCCGTTGCGATCGATGACGTACACGAACCCGTCGTAAGCGAGCGGGGAGGCTGCCGAGCATCCCGGCCCGGCTCATCGCTTCCACGATTTCGGCCGACGCGATCCCGTTGGCCATCGCGCCCGTCATGTACGGGTAGCGGAGCCCGTGTTCGTGCAGGAACGTGAGGTCGCCGAGTTGCTCCGGCGGGAGCGGCGGCAGGTAGGCCGCGACCTCGTGCGCCCCCGCCGGGGGCGAGCCGTCGGCCGGGCGC
>DASWYH010000006.1:0-7176 GCA_036405095.1 Gemmata sp.
ACGGCGACGAGTCTGGCATAGTTGTCGCTGCCGGGAATTGATCTCTGCTCTTCAGCAAGCTCGGTGGTTGTTTCGAAGGCAGAGGTAATCTCGTCAGCATCCGCCAAGCCATCGGCAAACCGCTCAGCGGTAAGGAGTGCCGCCAAGCACCGCTCATCCGCGAGGATTGCTGTTACTTCCCGGCAGCACGCACAGGCATACAGCCGTTGTTTACGGTTGCTCCCGGCTGGACGCTGCATCTCGAACTGCAACATCGGCTCGGAATGATCGCAGGTCAGCCACTCTTCTTCGTCCACGACGTTCTCCCCGGGCAGGTACTTTGCCCCGATGCCTGTCCACCCCGAGTTTAGCCGGTCACGATCCTTTCTGTACCGATGGAGGGCATCCAGTCAGCAGCCGCACATTCCGCCTCCGTCATGGCTTACTCCTTCCCCAAGATTAGATCGACAATCCAGCAACCACGGCAGTGCGGCCCGTCGCCACGACAGTGGTTCAGCACAGCATCGTTATCGCAGCCGGCGTCTTGAAGGGCGTCCGCAAGGATCGGCATCCGGTCGAACCCCTTCTCGTCGTAGATGCCGTGGGCGAGAGCGACGACATCGGACGTGAGCCAGGCAGTGTCGGCGGTCACGGGCTGAAAAGGGTTGCCGAAGATACACCGGACGAGTTGCTCGGAAAGGATGGACGGGTCGGTATAGGTGAGAAACGTCTCAATGCTCGATGCCGCGTGCTCCGCAGCACTCGCCGCCGTGCGTGCTTCGTGGAACGATACGCACACACCGCTCGGCCCAGAGACGCCTGCGGCTTCAACCCCGTCCTCCTCTCGGAGCCATCCTCGCACTATCCCCCGCTGTTCCCGCCGATACCGCTCCTCTTTACTGTCGATGCCGAAGGCGGCACCTTCTGCCCGATGGTTCAGGGTCGTCAGGTCGTCATCAGAGCCGCGTCCATCAGCGAATGCCTCACTCGCAATGACCGCCTCTCGGCTTGCCGGGCACACGAGACGATCCCAGATCAGGCGGCAACAACCCACAGCAAACAACCGCAACTTCCGGTCACCCGCCTGTTCACGGAGGAAGTCGAGCATCGGCGTCGGGTCGGTGCAGTTCAACCACTCTTGTTCGGTCATGGCACCCCCGCTCGTTTCTCGCAGTCTACCACGCCGAACCCTCAACCCACAGCACGGGAATCCTTTGTGGGGTCGTCCTGCCTAACTCTGGGTGGCTACGACTTGCCCAACAGCAGATCGACCACCCAGCAACCGCGGACGTTTGGGCCGGGATTGCGACAGTGGCTCGCGGCCCCGCCTGTCCATCTTGTTGACAAAGGTCATGATCGGGATGCCCCGGACCGAGCACACCCGGAACAGCTTCTTGGTCTGCGTCTCGATCCCCTTGGCGGCGTCGATCACCATGACCGCACTGTCGGCGGCGGCGAGGGTGCCCGCACTGTGGCGGGTCGATGACGGCCGATTACGCCAACCGGCGGACGATCCACACCCTGGCTGGGGTGACCCGGCTGAACCTGACCATCCGCCGCTGTCATACCGCAACCTGCGTCGCCCACAAGAAGCCGTACAGGTCCGAGGCCGAGGGCGCCGTCGCCCTCCCCCGGCACGAGTTCGGGCTGGATGTCATTGCCCTCATCGGCCGGCTCCGATACACCGAGCACCGGTCCGTGCCCGAGATCCGCACCCACCTGGTCGGGCGCGGGGTGTCCGTGTCCGAGCGGGCGGTCACCAATCTGCTCGACCGGTACGACGAACTCCTCGCCGGAGCCCTGGCCGACGACCGCCGAGTGAAGGCGGTCCTGGCCGGGCAGGAGAAGGTGATCCTGGGGGTCGAGGTTCTCCAATCGGACGTGGGCCATGAGGTGCTGTGGGTCCTCCGGGATTGCCTGTCGGACGAGATCCTGCTGGCCAAGAGCCTGTTGTCGTCCGCCCACAACGACTTGGCTGGGTTGCTCTCGGCGGTGAAGACGGCGTGCCCGGTCCCGATCGCCGGGTCGTGTCGGACGGGCAGCACCTGATCCGCAAGGCGGTGCCCCGCGTGTTCCCGGGGATGCCGTATCAGTTGTGCCCGTTCCACTACCTCGGGAGGCGGCCCGCCCGATCTACGAGGCCGACCGGCACGCCAAGAAGGAGTTGGAGAAGAAGGTGCGGGTGGTGCACACGATCGAGCGCCACGTGGTAGGGCCGGTCGGACCCGGAGGTGGAGGTGATCCGGGGGTATTGCTCGGCGGTTCGTAGCTCGCTGACCGACGACGGGCGGCCGCCACTGGAGGTGTCCGGGTTGAACCTCCAGAACCGGCTGCCGGCGATCGACGCGAGCCTCGATCGGGCCGCGAAAAAGGGGGAGCCCGACCGAGTTGCAACGGCTGAAAGGGGGCGTTGACGAGAGCGCTAAAGGCGACGGCGTAGTTGGGGCCACCGGTCCGGGTGGCGTTCGGGTGGGTGCACCGGGCGGCCCACCTGCTGGGACTCGAGGACACCCCGGGGGCGGTCATCCGGGGGAAGTTGGGTGGGTTGCTCGGAGCGATGGTGCGCTACCGGGACGCGGCCGGTGACTTGGCCGGTGGTGTGGACCACTTCGTGAAGGTGAGCCGGAGCTACTGGCCCGGCCTGTTCGCGTGTTACGACACCCCCGATCTGCCGCGCACCGACAACGACGTGGAGCAGGCGTCCGGGCGGCACCGATATCACGAGCGGCGGGCAACCGGCTGGAAGGGCGCGGCGCTGGTGCTGCGGGGCTTGGCCTGGCTGGGTGCGAAGGGGTAGGAGGTGGATCGCAGACGGGTACAGCGGCTGTTGCGGCTCATGGGTTTGAGGCCATCTACCCCAAGCCCGAACTGCCGAACGGGCCAGCCCACGAGGTGTACCCGTACCTGCTGAGGAACGTGGCTACCGAGCGGATCGATCAGGTCTGGAGCACGGACATCACGTACCTCCCGATGCCCACCGGGCTCATGTACCTGGCGGCGACGATCGACTGGTTCAGCCGGTATGTGGTGGCGTGGCGGCTGTCGAACACGCTCTACGGTTCGTTCCGCCAGGACATGCTGGAGGAGGCGTTAGGCACGTCTCCGGATAGATTCTCAGCCCCACCTTGCGCCTGTTGATGGCCTTCGCCGGCCCGGCCGACGACATTCTGTGCCGGTTCGCGGATATCCGCCTGTCGGCTGGTACCGTCCGGGTGGCCACCGAAAGGACCGACGCCGACCGGTCCGCCGACGCCGGTGGGGTTCTTCTCCCGATGCCGACCGGTCAACCCGTGGGACTTCACGCGATCCGACGGGAACGGGTCAGTCGGATACGTCGGATCGGACGCGTTCCGCGTGCCGATTCAGCACCCCGACACGAAACAGGCGGAGTGGCGGATGTTCTATCCGGGAGTGCTATACATGCCGGGCAAGGAGCAGACCGAGTACGTCAGCGGCTGGGATCTCTGCGAGGTGGGGGCGCGTGTGCCGTGTGGCCGTCGCCCGCGGGTTCTGGCGGAACCCCAGTGCGCGCGAAAGCCGCACTACGGCCTCGGTGGTAGATGGTGCCCAGCCAGGCTGTGCCGCCGGCCGTACCCGAAATAGATCGTGAGCCCAAGAGCCATCCACGCGATCAGCCGGTACCAGTTGTGCGCCGGGAGCGAGAGCATTAGCAGCACACACAGAACGATGCCCAGCCCCGGAACGAACGGCACCAGCGGCACCCGGAACGGGCGCGGGGCATCGGGGTTCGTGTACCGCATCACCAGCACCGCCCCGCACACCACCGCGAACGCGAACAGCGTCCCGATGCTCGTCAGTTCCAACAGCACATCAAGGGGTAGCAGCCCCGCCATGAGCGCTACCCCGAGACCAACAACGAGTGTCCCCTTCCACGGCGTCCCGAGCACCGGGTGAATCTCGGAGAAGAACCGCGGCAGCAACCCGTCGCGCGACATCGCCATCAGCACCCGACTCGATCCGAGCAGGCTCACAAGAATGACCGAGGTCAGCCCCGCGAGCGCCGCCGGGGTGATGAGCCCCTTGGCCCAGGTCACACCCACCTGCGAGAACGCCTGCGCAACGGCCGCCTTCTCATCGAGCTGATCGTATCTCACCATCCCGGTCAACACGATCACCACCCCGACGTACAGAACCGTACAGATCACCAGCGAGCCGATGATCCCGATCGGCATGTCGCGCTGGGGGTTCTTCGACTCCTCGGCCTGGGTTGAAACCGCATCGAAGCCGATGTATGAGAAGAAGATGATGGCCGCCCCCGCGAGCACCCCCAGCGGCTCGCCAGTGGGGGCGTGCTCTCCGTGAACCGGGTAGCCGAAGAAGTTGATCCCGGTCCACCCATAGGGGGCAAAGGGCGTCCAGTGCGCCGGGTTGATGAACCACACGCCCGCGAAGATCACGAACAGCACCGCCCCGAGTTTCACCGCGACCAGCACCTCATTCGTCCGGGCGCTCTCGCGAATCCCCTTCACCAGGATCGCGGTGAGGAACAACACGATAATGACCGCCGGCAGGTTGACGAACGCGCCGGTGCGGATGAACTCGCCGCCCTTGAACTCGGCCGGCGCTTTCCTCAGTTCCTCTGGAACGGTGAGGCCGAACGTTGTGAGGAGGTTGGAGAAGTACCCCGACCACCCGACCGCGACGGTGGCCCCGGCGACCGCGTATTCGAGGATCAGATCCCAACCGATGATCCACGCGAACACCTCCCCGAGTGTGGTGTAGGCATAAGTGTAGGCGCTGCCGGAAACGGGCGTCATGGCCGCGAACTCGGCGTAGCACAGTGCCGCGAGCCCGCAAACGAACCCCGCCAAAAGGTACGACACGATAAGCGCGGGACCGGCTCGCGTCTTGGCCGCTTCACCTGTGGCAACGAAGATCCCAGCGCCGATGATCGACCCGATCCCGATCGCGACAAGTGCCCACGAGCCGAGCACCCGCTTCACCCCGCTCTTCTCGGCGTCCGCGAGCACCGACGCCAAAGGCTTCTTGACGAACAACCCGCTCATGGGCGGCTCTCTCGATCGAGGTAGACGAAACCGACACGACCGCTCGGCCCTGCGAGACCGCCGAACTACGATCCCCGCTGGCGCGCCCGCTGTCTACTCCGAACCGCTCCGAATCTCGCGCCACCCGTTCCGCCCCCGGCTATCATTTGAGGTGCCCACTCTTCATCTCCTCTCCCATTTCACTACGAGGCACTCGCCATGAGATGCGCCCGGTTCGGCATCCTCGCGCTGGCACTGCTCGGCCCCGCGCCCGCGGCACTCGCACAGCCCGACCAGACCGACACTCGCCTGCTCACCATGCCCGCCGTGAGCGCGAAGAACATCGCGTTCGTCTACGCCGAAGACCTGTGGGTCGCGGACGCCAGCGGGAAGAACCCCCGGCGGCTCACCACCGATCTCGGGCTCGAAGCGAATCCGGTGTTCGCTCCGGACGGCCAGACGATCGCCTTCAGCGCCCAGTTCGATGGCAACACCGACGTGTACACCATCCCCGTGACCGGCGGCGCCCCGACGCGTCTGACCTCGCACCCCGCACCCGACACCGTGCGCGGCTTCACCCCGGACGGCAAGGGCGTGCTGTTCTCGTCGCCCCGCCACGTGTACAGCAACCGCTACCAGCAGCTCTTCACGGTCCCACTTACAGGCGGGATGCCCACCCAACTGCCGATCCCGTGGGGCTTCGAGGCGGCCTACTCGCCGGACGGCGATTACATCGCCTACACGCCGGTGCGGGACGCCACCCCGCAGTGGAAGAACTACCGCGGCGGCACCCATTCGCGCGTCTGGATTTATGACGTGAAGACGCACGACGTGGTCGAGATCCCCCAGCCCAAGGGCCGGTGCAACGACAGCGACCCGAACTGGATCGGCCGGAAACTCTACTTCCGCTCGGACCGCGCGGGCGAGTACAACGTGTTCTGCTACGACACCGACAACAAGGACGTGAAGCAGATCACCAAGTTCACCGATTTCCCGATCCTCGACATCAACACCGATGGCAAAACGCTGATCTTCGAGCAGGCCGGTTACCTGCACACGCTGACCCCGCCCGAGACTGCTACGACGCGCCTGAAGGTCGGAATCGCGATCGACAACAGCGAGGCGCGCCCGCGGTTCGCCAAGGGATCGAAGTACGTCCGCGACGTGAGCATCTCGCCGAGTGGGTCGCGGGTCGCGGCCGAGTTCCGCGGCGAGATCGTGACCGTCCCGGCCGAAAAGGGCGACGCGCGCAACCTCACGAACACCACCGACGTTCACGAGCGCAACCCGGCGTGGTCGCCGGACGGCAAAACCATCGCGTACTTCTCGGACGCCGGCGGCGAGTACCAGCTCGTTCTCGCGCCGCAGAACGGCAAGGGCGAGGCGAAGAAGGTCAAACTCACCGGCAGCGGGTTCTACTTCAACCCGATCTGGTCCCGCGATTCGAAGAAGGTGCTGTTCACCGACAACGCGCAGACGATCTTCTACCTCAATGTCGGATCGGGCAAGGTGACGAAGGTCGTCGAGCCGAAACACGGGCTGGGGCGCGGGTTGAAGGCGTCGAGCTGGTCGCCGGACTCGAAGTGGATCGTGTACGCGATGAACACGCCGGCCCAGATCTCGCGCGTGTTCGCGTACTCGCTGGAGCAGAACACGGCGACCGCAATCACCGACGGACTGACCGAAGCCACGGAACCCGCCTTCGATGCGAGCGGGAAGTACCTGTACTTCCTGGGCTCCAACGACACCGGGATGAGCAAGCACGGGTTCAGCCAGTCCGCGGCCGATTCGCGGCAGCCGCGTTGGTCGCTCAACCTCGTGGTGCTGAACAAGACCCTGCCCAGCCCGTTCCTACCCGAAAGCGACGAGGAAAAGGGCGAGGGCGAGAAGCCGGCCCCGAAGGGCGAGAAGAAGGACAAGGACGCGGCGTTCGCCATCGACTTCGCGGGCATCGACCAGCGGATTCTCTCGTTCCCGATTCCGACCGGCAACTACGCGGGCCTGACCGCGGGCAGCGCCGGCCAGGTCTTCTACGTGACGCGCCCGGAGAGCAGCGGCGGGCGCCGTGGTCCGGGCGGCGGCGCGACGCTGAACCGCTACGACATCGACCGCAAGCGCTCGTCAGTGGTGCAGGCCAACATCGCGGGCTACGAACTCACTCCGGACGGCCGGAAGCTCCTCTACACCACGG
>DASWYH010000007.1:0-5059 GCA_036405095.1 Gemmata sp.
CTGACCGCGCCCTCGCTTGCGGACGGCCGCTGGCACCACGTTGCGATCACCCGACAGGAAGTCGGCCATTTCCGGCGCGAGGAGCACACCGCTTTTTACGTGGACGGCAAGCGAGTGGGGCGGTACTCGATCTCCGGGGGGTGGGACCGGGAGGCCAAGTTCTGCCCGCTGGCGCTGGCGGTCCGGCCGGAGAAGCGCAAGGGTGAGGCGCCCACCACGGACACGGTGCCGGACTTCGCTGCCGACGAGGTGTGCGTGTTCGCGGGGGCGCTGAACGAACTGGCGATCCGCAAACTGGCGGGACTGGAGCCGCTCCCGGAGGCCCCGGCGCCGCGGCCCGCGGTGCCGCTCAAGATCGAGCCGGCTGGGGTGAAGCTCCCGTACAACACTGCGATGGTGTTCGATACCGGGCGCGGCGAGATGTGGCTGGTGGGCAGCGCCGGGACCGAGGTGTTCGGCGCGAAACCCACAACCCCGTACCTCTACCGGTACTCGCTCTCCGACCTCAAGGAGACCGGGCGGTACGAGTTGCCCGCGGTGGGCTCCCATGCGGCGTTCGACCCGAAGACACAGCGCCTGTACCTCGCTGCCAAGTTGCAGGCCGGCCCCGTCATCAGTGGGGCGCTCTACCTATTCGACCTGTCGAAACTCGAAAAGAACGACGGCACGGCCCCGCCCAGGTTGAGGCCGGTTTCGTCCAATATGGACGCCCGGTCGTACTACGCCCTGGCTCTCGCGCCCGACGGGAAACACCTGTACGCGGTGCGCCACGAACAGCGGGTGAACGAGCGCGGGAAGCTCGTCCTGTACCGATTCGCCGCCGACCTGAAGGGCGGGCCGAAAGAGGTGGACCTGCCCGGCGCGCTGTCCACCGCGCTGTTCGCGATGGACCCGGGCGGCGGGCTGATCGTGGTTACCGGACCCGCCACGTCCGGGCTCCGGTTCGAGATCGACATCGACGATTGGCGCGTGATCCGAACCGACCGGTGGTTGTGGGGCTCCAATTGGGTCTGCACACCAGGCGGCCGGGTGTTCGTAGGCAGCGCCGCGGCAGGGGTGACGGCCGTTGATTCGGGCAATTTGTTGGGGGGGGGGCGAACCGGACAGTACGCGAGCGCCTTCGCCCTTTCCCCGGACGGGCGGTACATGTATTTCGCGGAACCGGGCCGCCTGTCCCAACCGGTGCCCCTCATCTCGGTGTTCCAGGCCGATGCCGATTGGGCACCGCCGGACCCGCTCCCGAACTTGGCTGCGTACCCGGTGGAAAAGGCCGAAGGGATGGGGCCGATGACGGTCAGCGACGACGGCCGGTGGATCGTGTTCCGCAACGGCGGGGTGGTGAAGGTGACGGGGGCGCCCGAGGTCCGCAGCGCCCCGCGCCTGCCGGTCGTGCCGCGGGCGGGCAAGTGATTACGCGCCCTTCGCGGCGATGAGGCCCGCGAGGAACCCGACGGCGTCGCCGCGGGCCTTGGCCGCATCGGCGAGCGCGCCGAAGTCGCCGGCCCGGCGGGCCAGCTCGCTCACCCCGGGGCAGATCAGGTTGCGGTCGTCCTCGGCGAGCAGGAACCGCTGCGCCGCCGCGAGCGCGTCGGCGGGCCGGTTCGCGCGCAGGAGCAGGTTCACGTACACCTGCGCGGCGTAGGTCGCACCTTCGGCCGCTTCGCGCTCCGCTTTCGCCCGGAACCGTGCCAGCCCCTCCTCAACCTTCTCGCCCGCGATCACGTTCAGATAGGCCAGGTAGTCGTCGTAGTTCTCTTCGAACGGCGCGTCGTTGTGGCCCTGCAAGCCCGGTGCGAGCTTGCGCCCGTAGCTGCACAGCTCGCGCGCGCAGTCGAGCGCGGCCCCGGGGGTGAGGTGCGTGCTCATCTGCACCACGCTCGACAGGTGCGAGGTGTCGATGTGGTACGCGTCCTCGGTGAACAGGTCCGGGTGCAGTTCCACGAGCTGCGACACGGGGAGCCTATCACCGGGGGTTACTCCGCGGGCCGCGAGGTCGGTGGCCAGCCGCTCGGTGAGCTGCGCGTGCAGCGCGACGGCCAGCCGCCCGACGCAGTAGTCCCGCAGGTCCGGGTTGGAACTCAGGTCGGACCCGCTCACCATCGTGATGGCCGAACAGATCCCGTGGCGGTCCAGGACGAGGTCGAAGCCCTTCTTCGGCAGCACGCCGCCCTGCCACGCGATCTCGATGATCGGGTACACGTCGTCGTCCGGCCCCGGGGCGAACTGCTCCAGCGCCGCGCGCACGGGTTCGGGTTCGCCCAGCATCCGGTAGAACGCCCACGCCTTGGCGAACTCGTTACGGTCGAGGAGCATTCCGCCGACGTGCCGCCCGGCGGCGCGGATCGCATCCTCATAGGGCTCGTGGGTGTGCGCGGGCAGCTCGGTCGCCGGGCCGGTGGGGAAGGGCGACACCCCGAGTTCGATCCGCTTTTTCATGAGGAGCGCGTAGAACAGCCCCTGGAAGTCGTCGGCCTTTCGCAGCTCGTCGATGAGTTCGTCCACGGCCGCGGCGGGTCCGCGGTCCGCGAGTGCGGCCTTCACGTGATCGAACGTGGCATCGGCGACCGCGGGCGGCGGGGCCTCTTCGGGGTCGTACATCGGGACGTGCTCCGCGTGGTGGGGTCCGCTCAGTTTAGCGAGAACCGCGCGCCGAAAGAAGCCTCGGGCACCAGGGGTTGCGCTCGCCACGCCTCGTTCCACCCCGGGCTACCATCCGGCGCCCTTCCGGGGCTCCAAACCGAGCCCACGGGGCAAATAGCTCGAACCCGAAACTACCGGTCCGCGCCATGAAAATCACCGGCCTCGAAACGATCTACCTGCCCGACTACCCCTCGATCCTGTTCGTCGGGGTCCACACCGACGCGGGGCTGAGCGGGTTCGCCGACACGTGCTACATGCCCGACGCGGTCGCCGGGTACGTCCACCAGTTCGCGGCCCCGATGCTCCTGGGGCACGACCCGCTCGCGATCGAGTTGCACTGGCGCCGGCTCTACGAGGTCATCGCGCACACGGTCGGCAAGGGGGCCGAGCTGCGCGGGCTTTCGGCGCTCGACGTGTGCCTGTGGGACATTCTGGGGCAGGCCGCCGGGATGCCCGTTTGGCAGGTGCTGGGGGGCGCGGTGCGCGACCGCATCCGCACGTACAACACCTGCGGCGGGCCGAGTTACGGGCGCGCGGCCCGGGGGGCGGTGGGCTACGGGACCGACGGCGCCGCCGGGAGGTACGAGGACCTGGTCGGGTTCATGACGCGCCCGGGCGAACTGGCCCAGGAGCTGCTCGAAGAGGGCTTCACCGGTATGAAGCTCTGGCCGTTCGACTACGTCGCGCACGCCCCCGGCGGGTGGGACTCGTGGCGCTCGTTCCGGGGGATGTTCGATCCCAACATTCGCGCGCTCGGCGGGCACGACATCTCGGCCGCCGATCTGAACCGCGGGCTGGAACCGTTCCGCCGGATCCGCGCCGCGGTCGGCGACAAGATGGAAATCATGGTCGAGGGGCACGGGCTGTGGTCGCTCCCGGCGGCCCTCAAAATCGCGCGCGCACTGGAGGAGGTGCGCCCGGCCTGGCTCGAAGACCTCATGCGCGCCGACGACCTCGACGCCCTGGCCGACCTCCGGCGGGGCACCACGTGCCCGGTCCTCGCCAGCGAGTACCTCGCGACCCGCTACGAGTACCGGCCGCTGCTGGAGAAGCAGGCGGCGGACATCGTCATGATCGACCCCACCTGGGCCGGGGGGATCACCGAGAGCAAGAAGGTGTGCGCGCTGGCGGAGGCGCACAAGCGCCCGGTGGCGATGCACGACTGCACCGGGCCGCTGACGCTGTTCGCGGGCATCCACCTCGCGCTGAACGCCCCGAACGCGGTGTACCAGGAGTCGGTGCGGGCGTACCTGCGCGTCAACTACCCCGACCTCGTGACGGAGCTTCCCGTTCTGGAGAACGGGCACTTCCTCGCGCCCACGAAACCGGGGCTCGGGGCGGCCCTGCTCCCCGACATCCGCACCCGCCCGGGGGCCGTGGTACGCGTGTCGCGCGCGAACGAGCCCGGGTGACGCGCCCCGCCGCTCACTTCTTCTTCCGCGGCCTCGGAGCGTTCTTCTTGGCAGGGGCTTTCTTTGTCGGTTTCGGTGTCGGTGCGGGGGCCGGCGCCAACAGCGGGGGCGGCACGAGCGGCGGCTCCGCGCCGCCGAGCTGCGCGTTCCGCGCCAGAACGAGCTTCTTCGGGGCCACCGCCCGGTAGCTCTCCTCGATCCACTCTTCGAGCAGGTCCATCGGCACCGCGGCGCCGGCCCCGAACGTGCAGGTGACCCACCCGTGTTTGCCGAGCCCGTAGCCGGTGGGCTCGGCGTACGGTTGTGTGAGGGCGTAGGTGTTCGAGTCGGGCAGCTTCGCGCTCACGGTCAGCGCGCCGCTCGCGGTCACGATGGTGACGAAGATCTTCCCCTTCACCTTGATCGCCCGGTGCCCCCAGGGGAACTCTTCGGTGGCACCCGGGAACCGCATCGCGAGGTCGCGGAGCGCGGCCTCCTCGGCGGCAAACGGCTCGCTGTTCGGCATCCGGTCCCCTCGAAGTGGTGACGGAAAATAATTTCGTACCGGCGTTGTAACCGAAAAGCCTTAGCTAATCGACAGGTGGCTATTGCTCCGATATAATGCCGAGTCTCCCGGTTCCCGCTCCGCGCGCCCGCTGCGCTTTTTCGGTGCCGAACCGGTCCGCCTCGCCCCCGCCTCTCGCTGCCGAGGGACGCTCATGCTGCGTGCGGTTCTCACGTTTGTGCTCGCTCTCGGGTTCACCGGTCCCGCGCTTCCCGCGCTCGCGGCGGACCCGCCGTCACCGGACCCGAAGTCGCTCGCCGTCCCCGCCGACGACCTGCTGAAGGCCCGCGAGCTCGTGCGCAAGCTCGGGAGCGAGGCGTTCCACGAGCGCGAGGACGCCGAGAGCGACCTCGCGGCGATGGGCCGGCTCGCCCGGCTCGCGCTCATGGAGGGCGCGAACACCGACCCGGACCCCGAGATCCGCGCCCGGTGCAACGGGATGCTCCCCCGCGCCACGGCCATC
>DASWYH010000008.1:0-6875 GCA_036405095.1 Gemmata sp.
CGGCGGCCGTCTGCAGCCCAACTGTTGGTGCGAGCGGGCTATGAACGCCACCGGTTCGCTTGGGTCTATCTGACGGACGGGCCAGAACGTGGCGAGCCGCGGTCGATCGACCGCGGCTCGCTGAGGACCACAGGGTTTGCCCGATTTTTAGTGATTGAGCATGAACTCGTTGGTGTTGAGCAGCGCCCAGAACACATCTTGGTAGAAAGTCACGTCATCGGGACTCGCTCCGGGCACGGGCACGGCACCGCTCTTCGGTCCCTTGCCGCTACCGGGCGAGGCGCTGCCTCCGGCCCCGAGGTTGATCGTGGCCAGACCCTGGCGCACCTGTTCGAGCTTTTGCAGTTCGGTCCGCGTGGGGTGGCGGTTCACGGTCATCATGAACAGTTCGTCATAGACGCCCGATGCGTTCCCGCGGTGCTTCTTCACCACGTCCGCAACCACGCCCTTGTCCTTCGCGGTGCCCACCTCGCCGTTGAGATCCTTGCCGTTCATGAGGAGCAGCGCTTGAACGACGGTCCCGTTGAACGACAACTCGTTGCCCTCGTCGTCGCCGAAGTTCCGAACCAGCTTGCCGGTCCACTCGGCCTTCAGCTTCTTGTAGTCGGCTTCCTTCAGGCGGGACTCGGCGCGGGTCGCCAGCGAGAGCGAGTCGAACAGCACTTCCGGCGACAGGGCCTTCAGTGGCATCCGGGCGAAGAAGGGATCGAGCTTCTGGTCGGTCTGCCCCTTCACCGCAACGTGGCTGAGCTGGTACACGTCGCTGGTGCAGATCCACTCCAACAGTTTCTTTGTGTCGTGGTTGTACTGCTTGAACTGCTCGCCGAGGTAGGCCAGCAGTTCCGGGTGAACGATTTCATTGTCGCTCTTGAAGTCGTCAACGGTTGGGTCTTTCTGCAACCCGCGGCCGAACAGGTGCCCCCACAGGCGGTTCACATAGGCCTTCTCGAAGTTGTCGTGCTGGACGATCCAGTCCGCGAGGACCTGGCGCCGGGTCCGGTCCCCGACCGGCGTCGAGATCAGGTTCTTGGTGGACTTCTCGCCCTTCTCGGCCTGTACGATGTCCTTGAGCATCACGGGATAGCTGGCCTTGCGCTGACCGTCGCGGCGCTCGTACAGCACCATGCCCTTCTTGTTCCAGTCGGGCATCTCGCGCAGCTCGACGTAGTTGACGGTCGCGGTCTGCTTCTTCTGCATCGTGTTTTGGGTGCCGACCTTTTCGGTCTGCCGGAAGAACGCGTTCACGCCCCAGAAGTCGGCCTGGAGCCACTCGCGCGCCTGCGGGTGATCGTGGCACTGGGTGCACTGGGTCTGGATGCCCAGGAACATCTTGGTGACGCGCGACGTGATCGGGACGTTGTCGTATTTACCGAACTCGCCCAGATCGACCCGTTGGCCCTTCATGTCGGCCTGGAGCGGGTCGCCGAGGTGCCGGAACACGAAGTGGACCGCGCCGTTGTCGTTGCTCTTGCCGGTCGCGGTGATGAGCCCGGTCACGAAGTCGCGGTACGGGACGTTAGTATCCAATTGGTCTTCGAGCCACATCATGAACTGCTCGCGGTAGATCGGATCGACGCCGCTGCGGGTGAGCAGCCACGCGGACCAGAGTTCGGAGAAGTTGCGTGCGTAGGCGGCCGAGTAGTCGATCGGGAACTTCGCGAGCCCGGCGACGGCGGTGACCGGCCGCCCGTTTGACTTCGGGACGTACTTCTTGTCGTTCAGCAGGCGCTGGACGAGTCGGACCCGCTTGTTCGCGGACCGGTCCTGCTCGAAGTCGCGGATCTCCTCGACGGTCGGGATGCGGCCGATGAGGTCGATGAACACGCGCCGCATGTACTCGTAATCGTTGGCCCGCGGGGACGGTTTGACGCCGCCGTTCTCCCAGCCCTTGGCGATAAACTCGTTGATCTTCTGCGTCTGGGGGGTGATCCCCCCGGTGGGCGCCTTCGGCTCGTCGGCTGCGGCCGACGTGCCGGCCGCGACCAGCATCAGGCCGAACAAGAACAGGTAGCGGGTCATTCGCATTCCCCTTGAGGGTTCGGTCGGTCGGCAAGTCGCGCCCGGTGCGGGCCCGGGTTTGGTAAACTGTTGTTGAGTGTTCCGGTAGTCTAGACCAGCGCGGCGGGGCCGGTCTACCGTTTTTTGGTTTCGCCAGGGCTCGGTTGCCTCATATTGGTTCGACGTGCCGCCCGTGCCCGGAGTTCCCTGAAACTGCCCGCTAACGGATGAACCCCGCGAGCCCGAAACGGGTTCTGCTCGGAGTGACGGAAATGAACCTGCCGCTCAAAGAGATCGCCCGGTACACCCGGAGCGCCTCCACGGAAGAGCTTCTGGACCGCGTCACGGTTGACCGCGAGGGGATGGAACCGGCCGCGCTCGACCTGATGGAAGGAGAACTGGACCGGCGCGGGGTGACCCGCGCGCAGATCGCCGATCACGACGCGAAGTTCCGTACGGCGGCGGTCCGGCGCCCCGACGGCACGGCCCGGCGGTGCGAAAGGTGCGACCGCCTTGCCGTCGTCGAAACGCGCGGCTGGTATCGCTGGCGGGCGCGCGTTCCCATGCTCCCGTTGCTCCTCGGCCGCGCGGACGCGCCGCTGGGGTTTTCGGTCCCGCTGTTCCCGAGGTTGTTTGCGTACTGCGAGGCACACCGGCCCGCACCCGACGCGAACCCGGACGCCACTTCGGGGTCTTGAAAGCGTAGCTTTCAAGACCCCGAAGTGGCGTTCCGTGTCCCAGCGCAAAAAACAGGTCCGGCAACAGTTCCGCGACGCGGTGTTCGCCCGCGACGGCTTCGCGTGCGCGGTCTGCGGGTTCGAATCGAACCCGGAACGTGCGGAAAACGAACTCGACGCCCACCACATCACGGACCGCAACGAGATGCCGAACGGCGGGTACGTGCCCGAGAACGGGATCAGCCTGTGCGCCACGTGTCACGAGCAGGCCGAACGCTTTCACTGCGGGAGCGAGGTATCGCCCGGCTTCTTCCCGGCGGACCTGTACGCGCGGATCGGTTCGAGCGAGACCGAAGCCCGAACCGCGTCGGACCGGCTCGGGGGCTAGGATTTCCCCGGAACGACTTCGAGGTCCACGCGCTGGTTGGGTGGCACCGTCACGAGCCGTGAGAAGACCGTTTGGCGTGTGCCCTTGAACACCGAATTTGACGGTCACGGCATGTTCGCCGGCGGCTACGGTGAGTGCGACCTCGGTCTTCCCCACGGGCCAAACCGCCGTGCGCGTGCCATCGATCTCAACCCAGGCCTCGACCCCGGGCCGAATGGCAACGGGTGTATGTAACCGGATCGTGCCCTTTTTCCCGATGTCTTTTGGGTCCGGCGGTTTTTGTTTTCCGGCTTGATCCGCAACCCGAGTTGGTGCGGTGGGGGCGGGTGGTGACGGGGGGCCGCCCTTGCGGGTGCCGAAGAAACCGCCGACCGCGAGAACGATTACAACGAGGCACCCGCAACCGAGCAGCCCCGCGCCCGAACTGTCCGGGAACCGTGTCCCGCACCTGGGGCAGAACCGCACGTCCAGTTCGTGTTGCAGCTTGAGCAATAAGGCATAGCTACCTCGGATAGTTAGTAGAAGTTACTCTGCTAAACGCCCGAGGTAGCCGCTTTTTTTGTCGCGCCGGGGACCGGCTTACTTGCTCGCGACTTCTTTCGCCATCGCTTCGGTGACTTCCGAGAACCGGACGTTGAGCTGGTTGCTCAGCCAGGTCTGCACCGGTGGGGTGTACGGGAACTTCCCGGTGTTGATGAGCTTCTTCATGCGGGCGTCGCGGTTCGCCCGCTCTTTGCGCTTGAGGTGCCCGTTGTAGGTGCGCGAGATCGCGCTCTTATCACGAATCCGGTCGTAACGGATGCGGGTGGACATGCGGTCAGACATTCTTCGGCTCCACGAACGCTTGCGGATGCTTCAAGCTTATCAAGATACGGGAACCGCCCGGATCGGGAAGGTGGTTCCTCTGGAGGATTCGGTAACGGTTCCAGGTGCCGCACCCACCCGGGAAATCCGGTAAACTCCCGTTGCCAGTGGTCTGTGCCGTATCGGCCCAAGACGGGGCCAGTCCTCGCCCGCATCCGCGGTAGCAAGGCACAACTCGACTTGGAACCACTTCGGGCACCTGAGCGGCGATCGCCCCCTCGGGCGGCAGGGGCGCGAGCCCGGACCGCTTCTGCTGTGGGGGGCTTGTTCGTAACTCGAGGCACCTGCCGGCGAATACGATCAGGTTGAACCCATAGCGGCAGGTACGGCGTGGCTCCCCGTGCGACACCCCGCTCCCTTCAACTCGCCTGCCACTCAGAAGGCGAACCTTTCAAGATCGCACAACATTAAAAAATCAGAATCCGATGCGTTAAGCGAGACAAACAGAAATTATCGCCATCGTTCATCCTCGGATGCCGTACCTGAGCGGGTCGGCTTCGTCGGCGAGGAGCACGGTTTCTGCGGTGACAAACGCGGTCCCCGTCACGCTCGGGCGCACGACACAGGCATCGTCGGTCGGTTCCACGGTGCCCTCGAACACGCTCCCTGTGATGCTCTCCTGGCGCCACGTTTCGCCCGGTTTCAGCGCCCCGTCGGCGAAGAGGCAGGCGAGCTTCGCGCTCGTGCCCGTGCCGCACGGGGAGCGGTCGTAGGCTTTCCCCGGGCACAGCACGAAGTTCCGCGAGTGGTTGACCGGGTCGCCCGGCGGGCCGAACAGTTCGACGTGATCGACCGGTTCTGGGTAAGCGGCGTTCACCGCCCGCCGGATGCGCCAGGTGACATCGGTCAGGCGCTCGACGTTCCCGACGCGCAGCTCTTCGCCGTGCTCTTTCACCAGAAAGAACCAGTTCCCGCCCCAGGCGATGTCACCGGTGACGTGCCCCAAACCGGCCACTTCGACCGTGACGTTCTTGTGTTTGCGGTAGCTCGGGACGTTTCGCACGGTGGCGCGGTGGGCGTCGTGGAGCCGAACCGTTACCACCCCTACGGGCGTTTCGATCGAATGTTCCCCGGGGGTCATTTGTCCGAGGTGCGCGAGCGTTGCCGCGAGTCCGATGGTGCCGTGCCCGCACATCCCCAACACGCCAACGTTATTGAAGAAGATGACGCCGCACGTGTTTGCCGGGTCGGCGGGCGCACACAGGAGCGCGCCAACGAGCACATCGGACCCACGGGGCTCGTTCACGACGCACGAGCGGAACGTGTCGAACCGCTCCGCGAACACCTGTGCGCGCGCGCTCAGCGAACCGGACCCGAGATCGGGGCCGCCGGCGATGACCACCCGCGTGGGTTCCCCGCCGGTGTGCGAGTCGATGACCTGAATGCGCTGCATCGGTGCTCCAAAGCCGAATTCCGTAGTTCCAAGTGGTCAGTGGTCAATCGTCAGTGAGCCGAGCAGAGGGGAAACACGCACCGAGTTTGGAAGGGTACACGGAGCCGGCTTCACTCCGCACGGACCGTTGACCACTTGAAACTATGGGGATTCCGTCCCGAAGCACGGAAACCGAACGGGAAGACTTCGAACCATCCGTCCCGGCGCCCTTCGGTTTCGTGCTTCCCGGCCCTCACTTATTTCTTCCCCGGACGGGTTGCGATGGCGGTGCGGATCAGCTTCAGCACGTGTTCGCGCTCCGGGCCGACGAGCGGGAGCCGCGGCGCGCGGCACAGCTCCGTTCCGTATCCGCACTCGGCCGCGGCGAGCTTGATGTACTGCACCAGTTTCACGTGCGTGTCCAGGTGCAGGAGCGGGGTGTACCAGCGGTACACGTCGAGGGCCTCGTTCCACTTACCGGCTTGTACCAGGTCCCATAGCAGGCGGTTCTCGGCGGGGAAGGCGTTGACCAGCCCGCTCACCCAGCCGACCGCGCCCAGGACCAGGCACTCCACAACGAGGTCATCGACCCCGGCGAAAATCACGTAGCGGTCCTTGGTGAGGTTGATGATGTCGGTGATGCGCCGCGGGTTGTCGCTCGACTCCTTGATGCACGCGAACTTCGGCTCGTCGGCCATCTCGGCGAACATCTCGGGCGTGATGTCCACCTTGTACGCCGGCGGGTTGTTGTAAACCATGATGGGGAGGTCGCTGGCCCTCGCGACGGCCCGGAAGTGCGCGAGCGTCTCGCGCTCGTCGCTCTTGTAGACCATCGGCGGCAGCACCATCAGCCCATCGGCCCCCAGCTTCGCCGCTTCCGCGGCCCAGCGGCACGCGCCGGCGGTGGTGTACTCGGCGACGCCGGTGAGCACCGGGATGCGCTTCCCGACGTGCTCCACGGTCGCCTTCAGCAGCTCCTTCTTCTCGCCTTGGTCGAGCGTCGTGTTCTCCCCGACGCTGCCCATCATCACCAGCCCGTGAACGCCCGCGCTCAACATCGCGTCGAGGTGCTTGAGCGTGCCCGGGATGTCGAGCGCCTGATCGGCGTGGAACTGGGTGCAGAGTGCGGGGAACACCCCGCGCCAGGTAACGGACATGGTTCGTGATCCTCGGTCATTAGTCGGGGTGGTCATTGGTCATTAGTCGGGGTGGTCATTGGTCATTGGCACCAGTTTAACGGGCCAAAGACTACCGAAAGTTGAGGGTGCTTGGTTCGGCACGTGAGAACTGTACAAGCCCGACCAATGACCACAATGACCAATGACCACCTCGATAAATGACTCACTTCGGAGTAGTGGGTGCGTAAACGATACGGAAGCCGACGGTTTCGAGGCGCTCGGTGTGGCGCTTGCCGTCGCGCGCCGCCGAACGCACCCCGGACGCCGGGGAGCGGAACGAGCCGCCCCGGACAACCCGCTTGTCGCCGTCGGCGGGACCGGTCGGGTTCAGCTTGGCCGAATCTTTGTACGCTTCGGGTTTGTACCAGTCGCTGCACCACTCGGCCACGTTCCCGTGC
>DASWYH010000009.1:0-7365 GCA_036405095.1 Gemmata sp.
CGCGGGGTGAACTTCTGGTACGGGGCGAAGCAGGCGCTGTTCGACATCACCCGGTCGGTTCCCGAGCGCTCGGTGACGGCCCTGATCGGCCCGAGCGGGTGCCTGAAGAGCACGCTGCTCCGGCTCCTGAACCGGATGAACGACCTCGTGGACGGTTCGCGGCTCACCGGTCGGGTGCAGCTCGACGGCCGCGACGTGTACGGGTCGGGGCTCGACGTGGTGGACCTCCGCCGGCGGGTGGGGATGGTGTTCCAGAAGTCGAACCCGTTCCCGAAGACCATTTACGAGAACGGGGCCTTCGGGCCGCGTATCGCCGGGGAGCGCACCCGCTCCCGGCTCGATGCGATTGTTGAGCGGTGTTTGAAGCAGGCCGCGCTGTGGAACGAGGTCAAAGACCGGCTCGGCACCAGCGCGCTGGAACTCTCCGGCGGTCAGCAGCAGCGGTTGTGCATCGCGCGGGCGCTCGCGACAGACCCCGAGGTGCTCCTGATGGACGAACCCGCCAGCGCGCTCGACCCGAAGAGCACGCAAGCGATCGAAGACCTCATTGGCGAACTGAAGCGCCACGTCACGATCGTGATCGTGACGCACAACATGCAGCAGGCGGCCCGGGTCTCGGATCGGACCGCGTTCTTTTTCGAGGGCGAGCTGATCGAGGCCGGTTCCACGGAAGACGTGTTCCGCCGTCCCCGCGAGAAGCAAACGGAAGATTACATCACCGGCCGGTTCGGCTGAGAACCCGAACCGGGCGCGTGCGCAGAAAACGCTCCTCGTACTCCTCCCGGGCCCCTCGGTTCGCGGACCTCGTTGCCACGACCGACCCACCGGGGCGCGGGAGCCGGCACGTCCCTCTCATCGAGTTGTGCCCTTTCTCTTGTCGTTCGCCCTCGGCTGCCGTGTTTGGGAATGCCGGTGGTCGGCGCTCCCAACGCGCACCTGGGAGTCGCTCGCAAGGCCCTACTCCCCACGGGCTACTGTCCGATCCGCTTCCGGGGCTCAAAACCGGGGCACGGTGTATTGCGCAAGCTTGAAACGACTGGAATTCAGTAGTGATAGCTAAGCGGCCAGGAGGCCAAGAAGAACGCACCGGTTTCGAAAGGAACACCGAAAACCGGGGCAGGTGATGCGGTCCTTGTTTCGACCCGTTTCCCCCTCCTCGTTCCGGATCGCTATGAACCACGACGACCCAAACACGATTGCTCACGTGCCGGAGTTCCCGCGGCTGTTCGGGCGGTACGAGCTGCTCGGGCGCATCGGGAAGGGCGGGATGGGGTGCGTGTACCGCGCCCGGCCGCTCGCCGGTGGCCCCGATGTGGCCCTCAAGACGCCGCTCCCGGAACTCACCGCCGACGCGCCGGCGCGCGAGCGGTTCTACCGCGAGTACCAGGCGCTCACCCGGTTCCGGCACCCCGGCCTCGCACCCGTCCTCGATTTCGGTGAGCACGAGGGCGCGTACTACTTCGCGATGGGGTTCATTGAGGGCCTCCCGCTCGACAAGTTGTGTGTCACCGACCAGTTCGCCGCGGCCCGGATCGCGCTCGCCATCGCCGACGCCGTGGCCCACGCGCACGACGCCAAGATCGTCCACCGCGACATCAAACCGGCGAACGTGATCGTGTGCCCCGATGGCCGCGTGGTGGTCGTGGACTTCGGGGTCGCCCTGCTCACCGATACCGACCCCGGGGACCGGCTCACCAACCCCGGCGCACAGGTCGGCACCAGGCGCTACATGTCGCCGGAGCAGATCCGGGGCGACATCCGGGCCACCGGCCCGCACTCGGACATCTACGGCCTCGGCGTGGTGCTGTACTGGATGCTCACCGGGCAGGTTCCGTTCACCACCTCCGGAGCCGCGCTGATCGACGAGGTGCAGAACGTGCCCCCGCCGGTGCCCGAGAAGTACGCCCCGCACATCGACCCGCGGCTCAGCCGGGCCGTCCTGTGTGCCCTGGAGAAGCGGCCCGAGGACCGGTTCCCGTCGATGGCCGCGTTCGCTGCCGCACTCACCGCCGTGGTCGCCCCGCCCCCGGCCCCGGCGGGCACCGTGCGCGACGTGCGATACGAGTTCGTTCCGAATGGTACGACGGCCCCGGCCGACCTGCGCGGGCGCGTCTATCTGGACGTGGGGAACGACCTGCGCCCGGGGGTTCTCGATCACCATCACGGGGGCGGGGTGGCGAAGTCGGCAACCCGGCTCGTCGCGCTCCGCCCCGAGTTGGTGCGGGCCGCGGCCGAAGGGGGTGATTCGGCTACGGTGGTGCTCCACGAGTACCCGGACCTGGATTGCGCCGCGGCATCGTACCTGGCGGCGGAGCTGCTCACCCGCGGGGAACTGCCGCCGGGCGCGGACAAGCTCGCCGACTACCTGGACCGCGTCGATTCCGGTGCCCCCATGTTCTCCCTGCGGCGCCCGTACACGCTGTACCCCGCGTACCTGGTGCTCGCCCGGCGGTTGATGAACCAGCGCCCGGACCCCGGTTCCCGCTGGGACACGCTGGTGCGCGGCGGGCACCGGTTGGTCGAGTACGTTTTGGGAGCCGCGGGGGAGGGGGAACTTGGTGCGGTGACCGCGTTCGACTGCCCGGTGCTGACGCGCGCCGACCGGACCGAGGTCCTGGACGACGTGCAACGGTACGAGCGCAAGTTGGCCGCTCCCGCGACCCGGGCGCGGCGCGCCGCGCTCTCCTTACCGACCCCGTGGGGCGAGCGGGTAACCGTCGAGGCGCTGATCGTGCGCGACGTGCAGACCGACGGCGACCCGGACCGGTGCTCGTTTTTTAAGGACTGGGCGCGGACCGACGAGGACCGGTGCCCGGGGACCAAGGGGTTCGTGGTGCTGTGCGTGTGGGTGTCGCGCCCGGATCCGCGGTGCATCATTTCCGTGCGCCCCGATTCGGACGCGAGGTTGCTCGGCTTGGGGGCGCGGCTGGACGCGGCCGAGACCGCGGCGCGGGCCGGCACCGGGCGCGAGCGCACCGGTCCCCCGCGCCCGGGGTACGACAACTCCGACCCGTGGTACGACGGGCGCGCCCACGGCGATACGATCGTCGATTCCCCGCGCTCCGGTACGGCGCTTTCCGCGGATGAGGTCGAACGGATCGTGCTGGAGTTCGGGGGCGGAACGGCGGTCGCTCTGTGAACGGAGAACCGGCGCCTCGGGCTCCTTGTCATGGGACCCTTGCGCAACGAGGGCCGGCGCCCGAATTTTCGGTGCCCGCTGTGACGAGCCCGACGTGGGGCGAGAGGTGGCGTTGCTTCTCGTTCCAGCGGGCTCCTCGTGCGCGGCGGCCCGTTGCCGTTTGCACCGAATACGGCCGGCACGGATCCATGTTTTCAAGACGCCCGGCTGCCAACGACATCGAGCCAGTGAAGGATCACGTTCGCCATTCCCACCGCCTCCCCGGGGGCCAGTTCGGCGGATGCCACGAACAGGCTCAGACCGGCACGCACGCGCCAGACGCAGACCGGAATCAGGTGGCTCACCACTTCTTGTAGCCCTTCGCGGCCACACGCTTCAACGAACTCGGCCAGCTCTTCCCCGGTCGGTTCGTTAACGGCCCGAACGGCCAGCGCGGCCGGTTCCGCGAACCCGCACCGCGCCAGAACGCGGGCGGTCGCCAGCAGGTGCCGGGTGCGGAGCGATTCGTCCGGCGCCAGCCGGGCGAACGCGCTCGCCCGTTCCAGCGCCCCGCGGGCCGCTCCCGGTGCCCCGGAACAGAAGAGCCCCCACCCGGCGGCGCGGAGCAGCACCGAGCGCTCGTTCGGCGCCTCGACGGCGTCGATCGCGCGGAGCGCGGCCGGTTCCAGTTCCCCTGCAAGGGCCGGCAGAACCGCAGCGGCGACGAGCAGCGCGGCAGTTCGGATCACCGCGCGGTGGAGCGGGTCGGCGAAGTCGTCGGCCGCCCGGGCGGCGGCGCGGAGGTCCGCCCGGGCGCCCGGTTCATCCTCGGCCGCGCCCACCAGTGCGCGGCCGAGGAGCAACTCGAACCGCCGGGCGGTTCGTCGCGCCTCGCGTGACAGGTTCGCGCCCGTCCGCCAGGCGTGATACATCGGGTTCGGTTTCAGAACCAGCCGCCCGGAATCCATACCTAACACAAACGACGGATCGTCCCGGGTGCTCCAGGCGTTCGTGAGCAACTCCCGGCGGTGCCGGTTCGGAACCCGCTCGGCGGTCCGCCCCAGCCGGTCGTCCGCGTCGTGTGCGCGAGCGGACCGGTTGTCGCGGAGAAACCCGGCGCACATCAGCCCGAGCGCGGCGACCGCTTGCTCCGGGTTCGGCAGGTGCTCGGCCCGGTCGAGCAGTTCGTTCCAGGTGCGGGCCTCCTCCTCCGCTTCAGCTCGCATGCGGTCGAGATCGGCCCTCCGGTCGGGGTCCGGGGCCGCCGCGACAAACGCGCCCGCCGCACCCGCCTCCTTGTCCGACACGAGGGTGCTGAGTACGTTTGCGGCCGTGCCGCTCTGGTCCGCGGGGGCCAGGTCGCCGAGCAGCTCCCACGCGAACGGGGCCGCGCCTGTTTGTGCCGCGGTGTACACCAGCCGGCCGATGCAGAACGGCCGGCTCTGCTCGGCTGCGGGTTCGGCGGCGAGTGCCCGGCCGCGGTCCAGAATCGCCCGGGCCTCGTGCTCCGCTCCGAGCCGGGAAAGAAGGATCGCCGCGTCCGCGGCCCCGTCAATGCGCTCTCGGGGCTCCGGCGCTGCAAAGGCGCGCTCAGCGGCGGCCATTGCGGTGACCCGCGCCCGGTCCCGGCGTTCGCTTGTGGATGCGACTTGAGAGACGAACGTGAGCACGCGCGCGGCTTTCCGCGGGTCGGCCCGGTGCCCCGCCGCTTCCGCTTCCGTCAGGAATTCGTCCGCGAGGACCGGTTCCGCGCAGCGGTGGCACACGAGCGCGATTTCGGCCAATTGTCGCGCGGCACTCTCCGGCTCATTTGATTCTGCCGCAGCGCCGCGAGCGGCCCGGAGCGCGGTGCGGCACACCTCGGCCATCTCGGGTGCCTGGGCCGTCAAATGGTGGGCGAATCGGGCCACGGCGAGGCGCCTGCGGGAGAGCCAGATGCTGTTGCTGTCCGGCTCGGGGCCGAGCGCGCGGCGGAACCAGCGCGCCGACCGGATGTAGTCCCCTGTGTCCGCGCACGCCCGCCCCAGTTCGGCGAAGGTGTCGATCCCCGGTGCGCCCGCCGGGAGCTGTTCCGCGCTCGCCTCGGCCCGGCTCACGTGCCCGGCAGCCGCGAACGCAGAAACCGCCCGACACAGAAGCGGAGCGAGGCCCTGGTCCCAGGCGCGCGCGTGTGCAACGGCGGCCGAAAAAATGCGCTCGGCCTCGTCCGCACGGCCCACATCGACGGCACGGGCCGCCAGCTCGGTCAGCGTGTTCACACAGGCCGGACTGAAGTCCCGGTCCAACACGGGCGGCCCGTCAATGGTTCCGGCCGCGCACTCACGCGCCTCGGTTGCGCGGCCGCGAGCGACCAGCGCGCGGGCGACCTCGGCGGCCCCTGCACGCTTGTCGTCGGGGTCGCCGAACAGATTGGCCAGCCCGCGCGCCCCGCCGGTGTCCCCGGACGCGGCCCGGCGCGCGATCACGCTCAGTAGCGTTTCGGTGTGTGGGCTCTTGGCCCGTATGGCCGTGTTCCAGGCATCGTCCCACCGCCCGCAAGCGGCGATCTGTACCGCGAGGGCCGCGCCCGCCCGCGCCCCCGGAGACGTGCCCCAGGACGGCGGCGCGGCCCCGATCGCCGCGACGGTCCGGACCGCGCCGGCCTCGTCCCCTTGTCGGAACTGCTCCCCGATTACGAACTCCAGGGAGTCGTAGGTCGTCAGCCCATTCGGGAGCCCGAACAGCTCCGCCAGGGAGCGGGTCGCGTCCTCGAACAGCCCGCGCTCGGCGAACGCCCGTGCGGCCGTGTTGTGGAACTCGCTGACCGTATGGCGGTACTTCGTTTCGGCACAGCAGCGGGCACCAGCCGCAGCCGTCTCCGCGGCGCCTGTGTGGAACCCGGAAGCGGTCTGAGCGGCCATCACGACCGGGAGCAATTCCGCCCACCCGTGCTTTTCCGCCGCTGCCAGGTGGGCCGCGCGGCGGAACGTTTCACGAGCCGCGTCCGTGCGCCCGGAGCGGGCCTGCCACTCCCCCTGCCGCACGAGCAACCGGCACTGGGCTTCGGGCATGTACAGGGTCGCCAACAGCTCCTCGGCGGGGCGGTCGGCCCCGGAGCCGGCGGCCGCCGCGGCGAGTTCGATGGCGACCGCATTCTCCCCCCCGTCCGCTCGTGCGTCCTCCAGGGTGCGCTCCGCGGCGGCGCGGTCCCCGGCGTCGAGCTGGGCGGCGGCGATGGCCGCACGGAGCGGTTCGCGGTCGTAGCCGTCGGCGATTTCGGGAAGGAACCGGGCCGCGCCTTGCCAGTCCCCTGCGCGGGCCAGGGCGGCGCCCACCTGCCGCAGCGCGCCCCCGCGGCGCCCGGGGGCGCGGATCAGCCGGGCGAACCGTTCGGCCCGCACCCACCAGCCGGCCCGGAGCGCCCGTTCGGCGACCTCGGTCAGCGCCCCGGCTTGTTGGTCCTCGTCCTCGAACTGGTCGGCGAGCGCGGCCACCTCGTCATCCCGGCCCGCCCGCGCCGCGTCTCCGATGGCGTCCTCGGCGTGCCGGTCCCCGTAGGGCCGGTACACCTTTTGGGCCTCGGCTGGTCCCAGCCGTTCGCGGACGACCGCGAGGAGCGGGGTGAAGGCGTCGTCATCAAGGAGCTGCCGGGCCACCGTGTCGGCGAGTTCGTCGTAAGCGGTGATCGCCGTTCCGAGCAGCACCGCCGCCAGCCGCGCGGTCCCGCTCTCGAACCGCGGGGGCGTCCCGGCGGCGATCCGCTCCAGGAGCGCGCGTGCCCCGGCCGGATCGTCTGCCGCGCGCTCGCCGGCCAGGAGCAGCCGCCACAGCGTGCGCTCGGGCTCGGCGCGCGCCGCGGCCAACTCCTCCGCGCGCTCGCCGCTCCCGGCCCGGCTCGCGCCGAGCGGTGAGCGGGTCTGGGTGTGCGCGATCTTGGAGATGAGGTCCAGTACGACCGCCCAGGCGATGTCGAATTGGCGCATTTCAACCGTCACCGCGAGCATCAGGAACAATGTGTCGATCACCACGACCGGGCCGCAGTCGGGATGCGCCTCTTGCTCGCGCAGCAGGTTCCGTTCGGCGCCGAACAGGTCCATGAAGTCGCTGAACCGCCCCCCCTCGGCGAGCACCCGCGGCAGGTGCCGGATCAGGTACGGGTTCCGGTGCTCGGGCCACCGGCGGCCGACCGCGGCGAGCGCGGCCAGCGCCTCCTCGCGGGTCCGGCGCACGTGCTCGGACCGGCGCAGGTGCTCGCGGAACGACTCGTG
>DASWYH010000010.1:0-7663 GCA_036405095.1 Gemmata sp.
TCCACGTACACGTACGGCCACGGAACCACGCCCCGCGGGGTTGCTCCGGACCGTGGCCGTACGTGTACGTGGACGGCCGAAAGCGGTGCTGGAACAGCCTTCCCCGCGAAGGGCGTGGAGGCAGAAGCTCGGCCGACGCAACATCGGCCTGTCGCAGAGCGACGAGCTAAACCGACTGCGAGAACTCACCCACAGTAAACCGTCACCGGCGCGAACGCAAGGCGCGGGGCGGTCACTTCGCTTGCTTGTTCGGCACCTTGGGCGGGTGCGGTGCGGCACCTTCGCGGCGCTGAGCGCGCATGAAACCGTACAATCGCTCAGCAGCCGTTTCCCACGACCCGGAGCGGGCGCTGACAATAATTGCAGCCAACTCGTCGGCGGCATTCGCCGGGAGTTGCCCCGACTGGCGGTAGCCCGCGAGCCGCTGTTCGCACTCGGTCAGGCGCTTCTCGTCGCGGTTCCGCACGGCGGTATAAAGCGCGTCCACCGTGCGAAACGCCTCTTCGCTCGTGCCCATCTGCGGCGGCCGGGAGAAGTACGCAACCGCCACGGCCCCCCCGGCGACCAGCGCGAGCGCCAGGAGCACGAACACCGCAACGCGGTTCCGATTCAAGTCGGCCCGGTCGGGCGGATTAGAAGTCGCCACCGGCCACCTCCCCGCCGTCGCGTGTCGAAAGTGCGACCCAGGTATCGGGCCGGATGAACGTGGTAACGAACCGCACCGAACCGTCGCCGAACAGCACGTTGCACCCGTTCCCGTGCTCGCCCCACATTTCGTCGGTGTGCCCGAACGGGTCGTTGGGCGCGTGGATGATGACCTCCGGGTGGTCGTGTGTATCCGGACCGCTGTGGACCCCGACGAGGCACCCGGCGCCGTTGTTCTCCGAGGGCCAGGGCCGCAGGTCCAACCGCGGCGGGGTCACCGCGCCGGGAACCACTCCCACCCACGTCTTGTTGCTCAGGACCGAACTGTGTTCGCCGATAAATATCGTGTTCGAGAGCCCGTCGGACACCATCGCGACCGACACCTTCGAGTTTCGGTAGAACGGCCCGTCGATGCGGGCCGGCTTCCCGCCGTTGGCCGCAATCGGCTCGGGCACGTCGTAGTCGTAGCAGTACGCGGTGTCGCGCCCCCAGGGCTGGTGGATGCCCGCGTTGGTCACATAGTGACTGTGTGCGAAGAACACGGTGCTCCCGTCCGCGCGGGTGATGGGGACCCCGTGTTCCATGTCCGCGCCCTCTCGTTGCACCTCGAACCCGTCGCTCCCGCCGGTTGCCGACGGGCACAGGAACGCGGGCACCTTCGTGCGCGCCGCCGGCGCGTTAACCGGTGCCCAACACGGTTGCGCCAGGTCGAACTGCCGGTACACGCTGCCCTGTTCCAGGTGCGGCAACAGGAACACGCCCCACGCCCATCCCGGCGGCCCGTTCCGGTACTCGTCGCCGTAAGTGATTCCGAACGCCGACCCATCGGCACCGGTGTTCGCGGTCACATACGCCGGCGGGAACACCTTGTTGACGCCCTCGTAATTGTGAAGCGCCAAACCGATCTGTTTGAGGTTGTTCTGACAACTCATGCGGGCCGCGGCAGCCCGGACCTTTTGCACGGCGGGCAAGAGCAAACCGATCAGGACCGCGATAATCGCAATCACTACCAGCAACTCGATCAGCGTAAAAGCTGCGTTCGTGTGCCGCTTCATGCTCATGACTCCATGGCTAAGGACCGACGAATCGAGTTGTTAGTTTAAGCTAATAAATAAATTCGTCGAGGGGAAGTCGCTATTTTGCCGTGGCGAATTGGGGCCGAGTTTGGAAGCAACTCATGAGAGCGACGTGCTAGACTTGAGGGCACTACCCACGCGAGCACCGCGACGCCATGCAGACCGAGGCCGAAGCGTTCCTTCAGCGGATCCGGGCGTACCCGGACGACGACGCACAGCGGCTCATTTTCGCCGACTGGCTCGACGAAGAGGGCGACCCCCGCGGGCGCTTCATACGGGTTCAACTCGCGCTCGCGCACGTGCCCGAAACCGACCGCGCCCGCCCGGCGCTGCTCGCGGAAGAGCGGCAGCTGCTCGCGGCCCACCGCGACACCTGGGAGGCACCGTTCCGCGGGCTGGTGAGCGGCCCAGTGTTCCGGCGCGGGTTTGTGGATGAGGTCAAGGTAGAAGCGAAACAGTTCCTGCGGCACGCGCACGAGATCTTCACCGCTGCCCCGGTGCGGCACGTCCACCTGCTGGACGTCGGCGGGAGCCTGCCCGTTGTCATGCAGTGCCCGTACCTGAGCCGGCTGGCTGCGCTCACGGTGTACGCGCAGCACGCCGGCGAGGCCCTGGCCCGTGCCGTGGCGCGGTCCCCTCACCTGGGCGCCCTCCGGTCCCTTCAGCTGGGCCGCAACCGGCTCGACGACGACGCGGTCGAACACCTCGCGACCGCGCCGGCCCTCGCGGCGCTCGAAGAGCTGGACTTGAGCGAGAACGACATCGGCGAGACCGGCGCGCGGGCGCTCGCCGGGTCCCCGCACCTCGCGCACCTGAAGCGGCTCGAGCTGCGGGAGAACCGCCTCGGCCCGGCCGGGGCCGGGGTTCTCGCCGGTGCGGAGCGGCTCCCGGCGCTCCGCACCCTGGGGCTGAGCGACAACGACATCGGCTCCGCGCGGCTCCTCTCCCTCGCGCGCGCCTCCGACCTGCTCAGGGTGCCCGTTCTGGACCTCGCGCTGAACGGGCTCACGTACACGGGCCTGCAGGCGCTCTTCTCGCGCGCGCCCACCTCGGACCCGGTCGCGGTCCGCCTCGAAGAGCTGCACCTCGGATCGAACACGCTCGACGACGCGGGCGCGGCGGTGCTGGCCCACTGCCCCCACCTCGCGAACCTGACCGTGCTCACGCTCCCGAGTTGTAACATCGGCGACGAGGGCGTGCGGGCGCTGGCCCACAGCCCACACCTGAACCGGGTTCACCTGCTCGACCTGAGCAACAACCCGAGCGGCGACACCGGGTTCCGGGCGCTGCATGACAGCCCGCACTGGCGCGCGCTGCGGCGGCTCGTGTACTCGCCGCTGAGCGTCTCGCCCAAAATGCGGGAGGGGCTGGACCAGAAGTACAACCGCCCCCCCCGTCGGGGGTAAGATGAGCCCCGTGTGGGGGGCGCGTCAGATCCAGTCGTTTCAATTGGTCAGCGGCCCGTTCAGCGAGAATCAACGAGGCTGAAATAGCACACGGGACCATTCTGTTTCCTGACCGGGCACGGGGAACCGGGCACTTGGTGGTGAAATTCGCCAACGCATCCCGCACTCGCTCGTTGAGCGCGTGACACGTCTCTTTCTCTTCGGAGGTTCCCCGTGACCGCTCGCACGCTCACCGCTTGCACCCTCTTTGTCGCGCTGGGCTCCGCGCTCGCGCAACCGCCGCGGCCGACCGCGCCCGTGCGAGCCCCGGTGCCCGCTCCGGCAAAGGAAGCGGAAAAGGTCGATCTGAACAAGGCGCTCGCCAGCCGGGTGGTGCTCGACAAGTACGAGGGCAAGTTCCGCGACGCGGTCGACGTGATCGCCACCGCCTACGACATCCCGCTGGTGCTGAGCCGCCGAGCCGATCAGGGGCCGCACCCCGACTCAGACGACCTCAAGAGCGGCGATCAGGTGGTGAAACTGTCGCGGTTGAAAAGCGTCAAGGTAGAAACTATCTTGGCCATGTTGTGCGAGCAAACGAATACAAGATTCCTCGTATACCCGGACCACATCACGATCGTGCCGGATGTGTTCGCGGCCTACGAGTCCGGCGCGCTGACGGTGCCGACCGATCCGAACAGCGAGGAGGCGCCGCTGCTCTCCAGCACCGACCTGCTCCGCTCCAAGCCGCTCACCCGGCGCGGGCTGGTCAACGCGAGCTTTAAGAACAAGCCCCTCGGCGAGATCCTCGACGAGATCGCGGACGCAACCGGGGCGAACGTCACCCTCTCGCCGACCCTCCCGGCCCAGGTGCGCCAGACCCCGGTGACGGTCCGGTTCGCCAACACCCCCGTCGATGCGGCCGTGCGCACGCTCTGCGAGATGACCGAAACGGGCGTGATCGAGGACGCCAACGTGCTCCTGGTCACCAGCCGCGAGCGCGGCGCGGCGCGGGCAAAGGAAGAGGGCCAAAAGCTGAAGGACCGGCAGCCGAACCCGCAAACCCTTTTCCCGGGCACCAGCGGCTTCCAAAACCCGCTCCCCCAATCGAGTGACTCGACCGCCGAGATCAACAGGCTGAAGGAGCGGAACGAACAACTCACGAAACAACTCGAAGCGTTCGCGAAGCAAATCGAGGAGCTGAAAAGCAAGAAACCCGAAAAGTGAGCCCGGTGCCGCCCGCGTGTCGGCGCGAGCCCATCCGCGCCGACACGAACTCACGGGACCGTGCGCGGCCGGCAGCGCGGAGCGATTGATTGTTTCTGTTTTTGCGGCACAAACATTCTTATACTTTCGATCTTGAGACACACGTCGGCGAAGTCGCGAAGCTCCGAGCCGCAGCCCCTGTCGAGCCCCCCAACTGCCGATTTTCAAATAGCTTACCGCGCCGCGCGGCCCGTCGCTCCGCTCGCCCGGAAACTCAACAACCCGGCCCCGCACGGCGTTCGGGTTGGCCCACCGCGTTCCACGAACGATTCATCCGCTCAGTTCCTCTCGCCCTTTTGCGGCTCCTTTTCTACATTGGGTACAATCAAAACTGGAGCCGGGGACCGCTGCGCCATGCCGACGGTAATCGACTGGAACCCGACCGTCGATCCGTCCGATCTGGTGCGGCGGACCCACGAGGCACTCGCCGCCGGGGCCACGGTGGTGCTGCCGGGGGACTGTGGCTACCTCGCGCTCTGGCGCCCGGGAACCTGTGTCGCTCTTCCCAACCCGGCGCTGCTCGTGTGGGGGCCGCAGGAAGCCGCCGCGCTCGGACTGAGCCCCCCGCCGGTGGCACACCGGCTGATGCTCCGGGCGTGGCCCGCCCCACTCGTGATCGAGGTGCCGGTCAGCGCCCCTTTGCCCACCGTAGAAAACGGGTTCGTGCGGCTCCGGCTCCCCGAACACCCGCTGTTCGATTTCGTCGTTCCGGCTGTCAACGATCTGGGGCCGGTGCTGGTCGCGGACCTCGGGGCCAGCACCGCAGAAGAGGCCCTCGCTCGACTGGGCACGGATCCGGGAGTGGCGGTCCGGGCGGGTGCACGAGACACAAGCGCCCGGCCCTCGGTGGTTCGGGCGACCGCCGCCGGGTACGATATCGTGGAGCTTGGCGCGTTCGCGAAAGATGAGATCGACCGGCTCGCGGCGCGGATCGTCCTGTTCGTTTGTACTGGGAACACGTGCCGCAGCCCCCTCGCCGAGAGTCTCACGAAGAAGCTCCTCAGCGACCGGCTGAACTGCACCGTCGACGAACTCCCGGCGCGCGGGTTCTGGGTCTTGTCCGCCGGAGTTGCGGCCGATAGCGGCAGCCCCGCGTCCGCAGAGTCGTGCGCGGTCGCGGCCGAGTTCGGTGCGGACCTGAGCCGGCACGCGAGCCGCCCGGTGAACCCGCAGCTGCTGCTGGCCGCAGACGACGTGATCGCGATGACCCGGGGCCACACATACGCGCTCGCGGCGCGCTACCCGGACACCGGGCCGACCGCCCGGCTGCTCTGCGGCGACGCCGATCTTGACGACCCGATCGGGGCCGGAATGGACGTGTACCGGGAGTGCGCCCGGACCGTGGTCGGGCATCTGGAGCGAATCATTCCCGACTGGGTGGTGTCATGAAGGTCGCTGTGGGCAACGACCACCGCGGGTTGGTGGTGCGGCAGCGCGTCCTCGGGCTGCTCGCCGAGTTGGGGCACGAGGTTCACGACCTCGGGGCCACCGGCCCGTCGGGCGTTGACTACCCCGACTACGCGATCCCCGTGGCCGAAGAGGTGGCCTGCGGGAAGGCCGACCGCGGGGTGCTGATCTGCGCCACCGGACACGGGATGTGCATCGCCGCGAACAAGGTGTCCGGCATCCGCGCGGTGAACAGCCGGGATGTGATTGATGCCGAACTGAGCCGCCGCCACAACGACTCGAACGTGCTGTGCCTGGCCGCCGACCTGCTCGGGGAGGACCAGATCGAGCGCATCGTTCGGGCGTGGTTGGGCGCCGAGTTCGAGGGCGGGAGGCACACGCGCCGCCGGGAGAAGGTTGCCGCTTACGAGAAGACCCACGAGCGCCCGGCGTGATCGCACCGGATCGATAGGCCCCGTTCCGTCACCCACTTTTCGGTTCAGACCCATCGGTCTCGGCGCGCCGCTCGTACGCACCATTTCGCAGGCGCCAGATGCGAGGCGCTTCGGACCTCTTGTCCACGAATCCGGTGTGTGCTCGGTCAGTGCCCACCCGCGGCACCAGCTCCTGGGGCGGGCACGCGCATCCGACCGGGTCACGCTTCCATCAGGAGCCGCAACGGGTCGCTGAAGAGTTGCACGAGGCGCACCGCGAACCGGCACCCGTCGGCCCCGTCGATGACGCGGTGGTCGTAGGTGAGCGACAGCGGCATCATCAGCCGCGCCACGATCTGCCCGTCCTTGACGACCGGTTGCAGGGCCGACTTCGACAGCCCGAGGATCGCCACTTCCGGGTAGTTCACGATCGGCGTGAACGCGGTCCCGCCGATCCCGCCGAGGTTGGTGATCGTGAACGTGCCGCCGCGCATCTCGTCGATCGCGAGCTTGTTGTCCCGGGCCTTGACGGCCAGCGCCGAAACCTCGCTCGCGAGGTCGCGGATGCTCTTCTTGTCGGCGTCCCGGATGACCGGCACCACCAGGCCGCGCTCGGTGTCCACCGCGATGCCGATGTGGAAGTACTTCTTGAGGACGAGCTTGCCCGCGTTCATGTCGTAGGACGAGTTGAACCGCGGGAACTCCTTCAGGGCGGCGACGCACGCCTTGATCGCGAGCACCGTCATCGTGACCTTGGGCGCCCCTTTCGGGAGCGTGTCCACGATCCGCTTGCGCCCGGCTTCGAGGTCGGTGATGTCCGCGAGGTCGTGCTGGGTCACCATCGGCATGGTGCGCCAGCCGGCGGTCAGGTTCTTCGCGATCGTCTGGCGGATGTGCAGCACGTCGGTGACTTCGACCGCACCGAACTTGGCGAAATCCGGCAGCGGCGGGAGCACGAACTTGTTGACCACGACCGCGTCGGCGGCAAGCCCGGCCCCCGCGCCGCTCTCCTTGATGCGATTGCGTTCGCCCTTCACGAAGCCCTTGAGGTCATCAAGCGTGACCCGCCCGCCGCGGGCGGTGCCCTTCACCTCGGCCAGCGCGACGCCGAGTTCACGGGCCAGTTTGCGCGTCGCCGGCCCGGCGGGAATGACGGTTTTGGTCGCGCCGTTGCTCCCGTTCGCAGAGGCGGCGGGCGTCGGTGGCGCCTGTGTGCGCGGGGGTGAACTCGGTGCGGCCGGCTGCGCCGCCGGGGGGCTCTTGGCGTCGCCGTGCGGCTCGAAAGCCACTCCGGAACTGGTTTTGAGGGTGACGAGTTTGCCGCCGACGGCGATCTTGTCGCCGGGCTTGACGTGGACCGCCTCGACGGCCCCGTCGGCCTCCGCGGTCACCTCCATCGACGCCTTGTCGGTGCTCACCTCCACCAGCGCCTGACCGGCCTTCACCCCGTCCCCGACCTTCACGAACACCG
>DASWYH010000011.1:0-3925 GCA_036405095.1 Gemmata sp.
TCGATTGGTGCCGTGGCTCCTCTGAGCCCTAAAGGTCGGTGCATCAATCCGTTGATGCTTGGCGAATTATAGCCGGTCTGGGTAAGCCGTCAAGCCGGCCTCGGGCGCAACCGCCGCATACCGTAAAGTTAACCCACAACCCGGATACGGGCGCCCCCGAGAACCGGAAATCTCGCCGCAGGTTCCCGTCACCGTCGGCGCCACAGGCGCCCGCGCCGAGGTCCGCACGACCGGCCCCACGGGAGCGCGCCCGCACAACCGGCGCCCCGATCCCGGCCGGTAAACGAAGGGGCGGTGGTTGCGGGGATCATTTCACGGTGATTTCGACCGGGATGAGGTGGTTGATCATGTACGTGCGGCGGTCGGCGTCGCGCTTCTCCGGCTGCGCTCGGCCCTTGTCGTCGGTGGCGCGCGCGACGAACTTCAGCGGCCCGGCGGCCGTCGGGGTGAAGCTGGCGGTCCACTTCCCGACCTTGAACGCCTCGGATTTGCCGTTCGCCGCGAGCCACGTTTTCCCGCCGTCGGCGCTCACCTCGACCTTTGCGACGCCGTTTTCGCCGGCCCAGGCGAAGCCTTCGAGCGTGAGCGGCTTGCCCGCCGGGAGGGTCGCCCCGGCGACCGGGCTCGTGATGACCGCTTTCGGCTGAATCGCGGTGATCGGGACCAGTTGCGGGAGCCCTTCCGCGGGGCGCTCCCAGTACGAATAATCCAAAGTTTGCCAGAACCCCGCGTGCGGCTTGTCCAGCACGACGATGCGCGTGAGCCACTTCACCGACGCCATGCCGTACCAGCCGCCGACGATCGCCCGGAGCGGCGCGCCGTGGCTCGCGGCAAGCGGCTCATCGTTCATGGCCCAGACCAGGAGCGTTTCGTCCTTCTTGGCCTTTGCGAAGGGGATGCCGCGGTCGAAGTTGACCACCCCGGGTGTGGTGGCGAGGGCGCCCTTGTCCGCGCCGATGAGGACCACATCGCCGGCGCCGGCTTTCACCTTCGCGCGTTCGAGCACCGCGCCGAGTGGGACGCCGGTCCACTTCGCGACGCCGACCGCTCCGTGCCCCCACTGGAGCCCGCTGCCCTGCGGCACGAGGAACACGCGCCCGTTGCCCGCGCATTCGAGCACGACCTCGCGCGAAACGGTCTCCATCTTCTTGAGGTCGTCGAGCGCGAGCGTGAGCTTCTGCCCGACGTGCCCCTCGACGGTCAGCGCGAAGTTCTTCGTATCGACTTCGGGAACCGCGAAGTGGCTCCGCACGAAGAACTTGGCGTTGTCTTTCGTGAACATCTCGGAGAGCGGCGTTTCGAGGTTCCGCGGCTGTTCCATCCGCACGATGAGCGGTTCGGCGCCGCGCACGGGGGTGGATCGGAGCCCGGCCGCGACGGCGGCGAGGGGCGCGGTGCGGAACAAATCGCGACGGGAAAGGTTCATCGAACGCTCCACAAGCGGATTCAAGAAGGCATTTGGACCCACAGCTTGACGCAGAGGAACACCGATTTTGAAAGGCAGATTCTGTTGAGTTCCTCTGCGTCAAGCTGTGGATCAGTTGCTTTTCGGCTTCACCAGCCCAAGCCCTTCGTGGTGGTCTTCACGCGGGTGAGCTTGTCGTTGGTGGCGAGGTACAGCACGGTCCCGTCGTCGCCCCAGCCGCAGTTCGCGGTCTTGTCGTTGGTCACGATGCGGCCCAGCAGCGTGCCGTCCGGGGAGAGCACGTACACGCCGTTCACCGCGGTGGCGAAGATGTTGCCCTTCGCGTCGAGCTTCAGTCCGTCGGGCAACCCCTTGTCCGGGCTCGCCTTCACGTCCGCGGTGGCGTCGTACAGGAGCTTGCCCTTACCGAGCGTCCCGTCCGCGTTGATCGGGAACGCCATCCAGATCGCCTTATCGGGGTCCGAGTTGGCCACGTACAGCGTCTTCTCGTCGGGCGAAAGCGCGAGGCCGTTGGGGCGGGTCATTTCCTTCGTCAGCAGGGTCACCTCGCCCTTGGGCGAGAGCCGGTACACGCCCTGGAAATCGAGTTCCTTCGCCGGGTCCTTCATCTGGCCGGGCAGCCCGTAGGGCGGGTCGGTGAAGTAGAGGTCGCCGTTCTTCGCGAACACGAGGTCGTTCGGGCTGTTGAACCGCTTGCCCATGTACTTGTCGGCGAGCGTCTCGAACTTCCCGTCCTTCAGCCGCGCGATGCGGCGGTCGCCGTGCTGGCACAGGACCAGGTGCCCGTCCTTGTCGAAGGCGAGACCGTTGGCGCCGGGCTCGGCGCCCTTGAACGCGGCCGAGCCGGTGTACCCGCTGGGCTTGAGGAAGTCGCTGACCCCGTCCTTGGCGGACCACTTCACGATGCGGTTGTTCGGGATGTCGGTGAACAGCAGCGCGTTGTGCTTCTTGTCCCAAACCGGCCCTTCGGTCCATTTGAACCCGCCGGCGAGGACCTCGATCTTCGCCCCCTTGGGGATCAGGGCGTCAAGTTTGGCGTCCTTGCGATCGATGGAGCCGATGGTCATCGGGGGTTTGGGCTCCTCGGCCGCGACGGCCGCACCGAGCGCGCCGGCGGCAATGACAACGAGTGCGCGAAACATGACGTGTTCTCTCTTGTTCAGCGGGGGCGCGGCGGGTGAGGTTGGAGGGAGGGTGCGGCGCCCGCACGCGGACATCGTACCCGGTCGCGGCGCGCAAGCAAGCGGGTAGCGCGCGGGACCGGTCCGGGCGGGGCGCATTCGTACCGGTCGCACGGGCGCGCCGGTGCCCATCTGCGAATGGCCCGAACTCAGTCGTTTCAAGTGCTCAGTAGTCAGTTGTCAGTGGTGCGAACAGAGGAGAAGTCGGCGCACAGGGCTCCCGCCCGTATGCGCCGAAGGCCGTGCTCCGGACTGACCACTGAATACTGACCACTTGAAACTACTGAAACAGGTATGACGGCGCCCGTGGGAAGAGGTTCACCGCGCGCCGGCGGTCCGATCCGCGAATACAACAGCGGGTGTCTCTCTCCCCAGAAACGTAAGGAAGTGCGATGAAGCCGCGTCTGTTCACGCCCGGCCCGACCCCGGTTCCCGAAGAAACGCTCCTCGAACTCGCGAAGCCGGTGACGTACCACCGCTCCGCCGAGGCCAAAGCGATCCTCGCGGAAGTCAGCGAAGACCTGAAGTACGTGTTCCAGACCGCGCAACCGGTCTTCACGCTGACGTGTTCGGGCACCGGGGGCATGGAAGCGGCGGTCGCGAACACGCTGGCCGCCGGCGAAAAGGCGATCCTCTGCACCGCCGGGCGCTGGGGCGAGCGGTGGCGCGGGATCCTCAAGGCGTTCGGGGCCAACATCGTCGCCGTGGAGGTGCCCTACGGTCAGGCGGTCACGCCCGAGATGCTCGAAAAGGCGCTCGCCGCGAACCCCGATACGAAGGTGGTTTTCTCCACGCTCAGCGAGACCAGCACCGGCGTCGGGCACGACCTCGAAGGCTACGGGAAGGTCGTTTCCAAGACCGATGCGCTGCTCGCGGTGGACGGGATCAGCGGCATCGGCGCGATGGAATGCAAGATGGACGCCTGGGGGCTCGATGTCGTCGTCACGGGCTCGCAGAAGGCGCTCATGATGCCCCCGGGTCTGGCGTTCATCAGCGCGAGCGAAAAGGCGTGGAAGAAGATCGACGCGACGGCGCCCCGCGGGTTCTACCTCGACATCCGGCGTTACAAGAAGTCCCTCGCGGAGAGCGACACGCCGTTCACGCCGGGTAACACCCTCATTAAAGCGCAGCGGGTGAGCCTGAAGCGCATCCGGGCCGAGGGCATCGAGAACCTGTGGGCGCGTCACAACCGGATCGCCGCGGCGTGCCGGGCCGGGGTGCAGGCGATGGGGCTGACCCTCTTCGCCGAGCGGCCCAACAGCGCCCTGACCGTTATCAAGGTGCCGGCGGGCGTGGACGGGAGCGGCACCCTCAAGGC
>DASWYH010000012.1:0-2461 GCA_036405095.1 Gemmata sp.
GGAGGTTTCCCCCTGGGTACGGTGTATGCGAAGGACGGCAGCGGCGTCGTGTCATTGTTCTCCATCACCGACGGAGAATATCTCTACTGTGAGGATCGCGAATCGGTCGCAATCGCGGAGGCTGGTCTTCTACGAGTTTGCGTTTCAGTAAAAGGAAAGTTAGTGCGAACTGAGGCGCGCATCGACGGAAGCATAGCAACACAACCCAACCGCGCGATTGAACCCTTAGCCCTGTTCGAGACACGGTTTCATTTCTTCTCTGGCTTGGCAGTGGCGCGCGTTGAGTTCACGATTCGCAACCCACGACGAGCCGCGCACCCGAGCGGCCTGTGGGATCTCGGCGATCACGGGTCCATACTGCTACGGGACGTTGCGATTGGGTTCAGTTTGAACAACGGTGCCGGGCACTTGCGGTGTTCACCCGAACTCGGCCAACCCGCAGAAGACGTATCATTTCCGTTTACACTGTACCAGGATTCGAGCGGGGGGGAGAAGTGGCGCAGCACGAACCACTTCAACCGCAAGCATGAAGTCCCGCTCAGGTTTCGTGGGTACAAACTAAGGTCGGGTGAGCAAGAGCACACCGGATGTCGCGCTACGCCGATTGTTACACTGTCACGGGGCGAAAGCGCCGTCGGAATTGCGGTGCCACACTTCTGGCAGAACTTTCCGATAGCTATCGAGGCCTTCAACGACTACACTAATAACCTTCTCGGTCCACACGACTTTCTTACGCTCTCGCTTCTGCCCAAGCAGTTCGGAGACGTTCACGAGCTTCAGGGCGGGGAGCAGAAGACGTGGACGTTCGCGGTCGCGTTCGGTCCCGATGCCGCCCCGGAGGCGCTTGAGTGGTTCCGCACCCCGGCTCGTGCGTTTGCGGCGCCCGAATGGTACTGCGCGAGCGGCGCGGTCCCGTACCTCACACCGAGAGCCGCGGACCCCAACGCCGATTACCTCAAACTCGTGGACTCGGCGATTGAGGGGCCGGAGCGCTTCGACGCCAAGCGCGAGAAGATCGACGAATACGGCTGGCGCCACTTCGGCGACATCTACGGCGACCACGAAGCCGTTTACAGCACCGGCCCGCAGCCGATGGTGTCGCACTACAACAACCAGTACGACCCGATCGCCGGGTTCGCGTACCAGTTCCTCCGCAGCAGCAACCTCGCGTGGCTGCGCCACATGGAGGAACTCGCGCAGCACGTCATCGACATCGACATCTACCACACCACACAGGACAAGTCCGCGTACAACGGCGGCCTGTTCTGGCACACCTACCACTACGCGGACGCCGACACCGGAACGCATCGCTCCTACCCGCGCGCGTTGCTCCAGATGAAGGGGATGCCCGGGCTCGATCCCGACAGCCCGCAGGCGAAGCGGTCGAAGGGCCTGTACGCGCGCGGCGGCGGGCCGGCCGACGAGCACAACTACACAACGGGTTTGATGCTCCACCACTTCCTCACGGGAAGTGCGCAGTCGCGCGAAGCCGCGCTCGGCCTCGCGCGGTGGGTCATCGACATGGACGACGGCCGCAAGACGGTCTTCCGGTTCCTGTCGCGTGCGGACACGGGCCACGCGAGCCAGAGCCGCGACTCCAGTTACCACGGCCCCGGGCGCGGGTCGGGCAACTCGCTCGCGGCCCTCATTGACGGTCACCGCCTCAGCGGTGACCCGGCTTTTCTGCGCAAAGCCGAGCAACTCGTGCGGCGGTGCATACACCCGGCGGACGACCTCGCCGCGCGCAACTTGCTCGACGTGGAAAACCGGTGGTTCTACACGATCTTCCTCTACTCGCTCGGGAAGTTTCTCGACCACAAGGCCGCGCGCAACGAACTCGATCACGGGTACGCTTACGCGCGCGCGAGTCTGCTCCACTACGCCCGGTGGATGGCGGAACACGAGGTTCCGACGCTGTCCCGCCCGGAGGTGCTGGAGTACCCGAACGAAACGTGGGCCGCACAGGACATGCGCAAGAGCGAAGTGTTCAAGTTCGCCGCCAAGCACGCCGCCGGGGCCGAGAAAGTGCGGTTCCTGGAGCGCTCCGAGTTCTTCTTCCGCGATTCCGTTTCGCGCCTGCTGGCGTTTGAGACGCGCACCCTGGCGCGGCCCGTGGTTCTCCTCCTCACGTTCGGGCTCATGCACGCGCACTTCCAAAAGCACCCGGAGGAAAGCGCGCCGCTTCCCAAAGTCGAAGTGAGCGATTTCGGGCGCCCCGAGGTGTTCGTGCCCCAAAAGGTGATCGCGAAAAAGCGCGCGAAGCTGCTCGCCGCGGGTGGGGCCGCGTTCGGCGCGCTGAGCATGGTGGGGCTGATCGCGTACTTCGTTCTGCGCTGAGCGCGTGGCGGCGGGCGGCCCGCGCGCGGACCGTGGCTCCGAGTGCGACCGATGAGCGAAGCCGAATGGCTCGTGTGGGAGCAACCCGCGCGGCTGATTTCGTCGCGGTGCCCGCGGATCAGAA
>DASWYH010000013.1:0-3587 GCA_036405095.1 Gemmata sp.
GTACGTCCTGTCCGTGGGGCTGCGCGAACCGGCGGCGCTCGGCGCGATCCGCGCGGAAACCGCCCGGCTCCCGGAAGCCGAGTGGCAAATCGCACCCGAACAGGGGCCGTTCCTGGCGCTCCTGGTTCAGCTCATGGGCGCGAAAAAGTGCCTCGAAATCGGCACGTTTACCGGGTACTCGGCCGCGTGGGTTTCGAGCGTGCTCCCGGCGGGCGGGAGGCTCGTCTGCTGCGAGCTGAGCGCGCTGTTCGCCGGGATCGCGCAAAAGCACATCGGGCTGATGGGCCTGGGCGACAAGGTGGAGTTCCGCATCGCGCCCGCGGCCGACTCGCTCGCCGACCTGCTCGCGACCGGGCACGCGGGCACCTTCGATTATGCGCTCATCGACGCCGACAAGGGCGCCTACGATCTCTACTACGAGCGGTGCCTGGAACTGGTCCGCCCCGGGGGCCTGATCGCCCTCGACAACACGCTCTGGGACGGGAAGCCGGCCGACCCGGCCGTGAACGACACCGACACGGTGGCGATCCGTGCCCTCAACGCGAAGATCCACGGCGACCCGCGCGTGACGCTGAGCTTCCTCCCGTTCGCGGACGGGCTGACGCTCGCCCTCAAGCGCTGAGCCCCCGGTGCCCGAACTTGCTCGCGCCCGCGGCCGTCCCTAACCTGATAACTCGGCTCCCCGCTCCCCGTTTGAGGTTCCGTTCATGCCAAGCACGCGCGGCGAACTGTTCGCGGGCGTCACCGTTGCGATCGTCACCCCGTTCAAGAGCGGGGAAGTCGATTGGGACGAACTGGGCAAACTCGTTGACTGGCACTGCGAGCAGGGCACCGACGCGCTCGCCCCGTGCGGCACCACCGGCGAGTCCCCGACCCTCACGCACGACGAAAACGAGCGCGTGGTGGCGTTCGTGTGCGAGCGCGCCCGCGGGCGCACCAAGATCATGGCCGGCACGGGGTCCAACTCGACCGCCGAGGCGGTCCGCATGACGAAGGCCGCCAAGAAGGCCGGCGCCAACGGCACGTTGCAGGTCGGCCCGTACTACAACAAGCCCTCGCAAGAGGGCTACTTCCGGCACTTCGCCGCCATCGCGGAGGCGACCGACCTGCCCATCGTCGTGTACAACATCCCGGGCCGCACCGGGAGCAACATCCTCCCGGAAACGCTCGCCCGCATGGCCGAAGCCTGTCCCACGGTCGTTGCGGTGAAGGAGGCGACCGGGTCGCTGGACCAGGCCAGTTCGGTTGCGGCCCTGACCGACCTGACCATCCTCAGCGGCGACGACAGCCTCACGCTCCCGCTGATGAGCATCGGCGGCAAGGGCGTGGTGAGCGTGGTCGGGAACATCGTCCCGCGCGACATGATGGCGCTGGTGAAGGCGTTCGCGGCGGGCCAGTTCGATGAAGCCCTGCGGTGGCACCGGAAGCTGTTCCCGCTGTGCCGCGACATGCTCAGCGTGTCCACGAACCCGATCCCGTTGAAGGCCGCGATGAAGCTGCTCGGGCGCGGGAACGGCGAGATGCGGCTCCCGATGGTCCCGATCGACGCCGCCGGCGAAGCAAAAGTGCGCCAGACGCTCGTCAACTATGGACTGTTGAAGTAAGGTGGGACCCGCAATCGGTTCGGTCCTCGGTGCGGCGCGGAACGCATCCGCGCTCCGGCGAGCGGTTGCGTGCTTGATCGGCCGGGATCGCGGCCCGCCCTCGCGGACCGGGGAGGCCGTGCCCGTTCCTTCGCCACCCATCGGGCGGAAGTCGATCGCAACCAAAGACTTCCGCCGCACCGATTCCGCGTCCGCACTTCGGGCGGTGCGTTCCGCAACTTCCAGTCCTGGGAACGTGCGGTTGTCCAGGGATTTGCGAGGCTCCGACCGCCTTCGGCGCCGCCCGGCAGCAACTCCAAAAGACATTACTGGGTTCGAGCCCCGTTTCCCCCCCGGCGTTTTCGGGGGCTTGAGGCCGGGAAGTGCGGGTCGTTCCTTCGGGGCTCCCAACCGGCCCGCCCTGTTCCCGGTCCCTATCCCCTCTCTCCGCGCCCCTCGTCCTTCGGCGCCGGGAACAGCTCGCGGTCCACAAAAGGGGGCCGCGCGAACGTCTGCGCCACGGCCGCGATCGGCTCCCCGAGTTGCGGGATTTCCGCTTCGGTGATCCGCCCGATGCGCTTGGCCGCGGCGTACACGAGCGTGGGCACGCGCTCCGGCGGCAGCCCCATGATGCGGGCCCCGGTGGCGTCCACCGCGACCGGGTCCAGCCCCATCACGAGCACCCCGGCGGGCCGCGCGGTCCCGTGCAGCGGGCCGTCCCCCTCCATGCCGATGACGCCGTCGATGATCGACAGGTTCGCGGGCCGGGTGCAACTGATGTCCACGATGCTCTGCGGGATGCCGCGCCAGTGCAGCTCGTTCTTCGGCCACCCGTAACAGATGCCCGGGAGCGTGCCGAACAGGTTCTTCAGCGACAGGGTGACCCCCGCCCAGTGGTGCATTTTGAGCTTGGGGAGCGAAACCAGCACGTCCGCGCTCATCACCGTGCGCGACATGTAGAGGTGATCCAGCTTCGTGAGGCGCCCGAGGTTGAGCACCTTCACCGGTTCGTCGTGGTTGATGTCCACGAACCGCACGCCGTGCTTCTCCAGGACCGCGCCGAGGCCACTTTCCCGAACGAGGAACTCCACGTTCCGCCAGTGCCCGGGGCCTTCAGCAACGATGATTTCCGCGGCGCCCTCCTGCTTGCACAGGGTGATGACCGCATCGACGACCCGCGGGTCGGTGTTGATGACCCGGTCCGGGCGGTATTCGACCAGGTTGGGTTTCAGCACGACCCGCTTCCCCGCGAGCGGCAGGGCCGGGCGGAAGTGCTCGAACTGCTTCGCCAGGATCTCGGCCAGCGGGGCGCCGTAGTCCGGCGCCCGTGCGATGTGGACCGCGGACACGGGCGGGAGGGGCTTGAGCGCGCCGATCCCGGCGACCACCGCGCCGCGGACCCTGGACGCGAGCTTCGCGAAGAGGCCCGCCGGGGCCGGGGGGTGAGCCGCGGGCGCGTCCGGCCCGCTCGGCGCGTTCGGGTGCGCCCCGTAGCGGAGCCGCATCGGGTTCGTCCCGCCGAGCGCCAGCGCCGCGAGGGCCAGCCGCTGAACCGTGACGTTGGGGGCCTCCGCGAGCGCGGCGATCTTCTTGTCCAGTTCGGGGAGCAGTTCGCGGGTCGCGGTGTCCGTGTCGTGAACCCCGAGCGCGAGCCGCGCCCACGCGAGGTGGTCGAGGTCGTTCGACTTCGCCGCGTGGACCCGCAGGTAGCCCACCGCGGCATCGATCCGCGGGTGGTCCACGGCACCCTGCACCGCGAGCAGCATGAGGGCGGTCGGCCCCGGAATGGGTTCGGTGGACGTGCCGAGTACGATGCGGTTGCCGTAGTTCACCCCTCCGCTGTCGAACGCGCGGTCCAGGAGCAGCTTCAGACCCTGCTGGACGCGCGGGTGGGCCTCCTGGCCGGCGGCCCGGAGCGCCAGGCACCCCCACGCCGTCGGTTCGACCCACCCGAAATTCGCGTCCGCCCAGGGCCAGCCGATCAACGACAGATCGATGTCGTTT
>DASWYH010000014.1:0-4777 GCA_036405095.1 Gemmata sp.
GAAGTACCTCGAACCGATCCCGAAGGCGCTCGCCTACTTCAATAAGTCCCTGTTGCCCGATGGCAAGGTGGCCCGGTTCTACGAGTTGAAGACCAACAAGCCGCTGTACATGAACGCAAAGTACGAACTGACTTACGACGAGTCGGCGGCACCGGGGCACTACGGCTGGAAGCAACCGGCGCACTTCAAGCGGATCGAAGCGGACTACGAGAACGCGAAGGCCGGGCGCCCCCCGAGAGCGCAACCGCGGTCCGCGAAGGAACTGGAGTCGGAGGTGCGGCGCGTTCTGAAGGAACTCGATGCCGAGGGCCGCTGGGTGAACGTGTTCGCCGGCGAGCGGCTGGTCGGGCAGCCGAAATTCGCGGCGGGCTTCAAATACATTTCGAGCGACGTGTTCAGCCGAAACGTCGAAGTGCTGAGCGACTATCTGGGCGCGAAATAAACCGCTCGGCCTCGCGAGCCCCCGGATTCTGTTCTTCCCGTGCCCCCGCCCGATGGTACAATCGGCGCGTCGGCCCCGCCAGAACGCTTCCGCAGGAACTCCTCCCGATGCCAACCCGCCTTCTTGTTCTCGTCGCGGTTCTCGCCGGCAGCTCGCGCGGGACCGCGGCCGACGTGGACTTCGCCCGCGACGTGCGCCCGGTGCTCGCGGAGCACTGCTTTTCGTGCCACGGGCCGGACGAGAAGACCCGCAAGGCCGATCTGCGGCTCGATACGAAGGACGGGCTGACCGCGTCCGCCAAAGACGTGCTCGCGCGCGTGACGGCGACCGAGCCCACCGAACTGATGCCGCCCCCGAAGTCCGGCAAGAAGCTCACTGCGGCGCAAATTCGTGCGCTCAAGGGGTGGGTGGACGCCGGGGCGAAGTGGTCCGCGCACTGGGCGTTCGAGGCCCCGAAACGGCCCCTCGTGCCGACCGCGCGCGGAGCCGGTTGGGCACGCAACCCGGTCGATTCATTCGTTCTCGCGCGCCTGGAAAAAGAGGGCCTGAAACCCTCCCCAGAGGCCACCAAAGAGGCGCTCATCCGCCGGCTGTCGCTCGACCTCACCGGGCTCCCGCCCACACCCAAAGAGGTGGACGACTTCCTCGCGGACACCTCGAAAGGCGCTTACGAGAAAGTTGTTGATCGGTTGCTCGCGTCGCCGCACTACGGTGAGCGGATGGCGATGCCGTGGCTCGACTACGCCCGGTTCGCCGACAGCAACGGGTTCCAGACCGACACCGGGCGGCAGATGTGGCCCTGGCGGGATTGGGTCGTGCGCGCCTTCAACGACAACAAGCCCTTCGATCAGTTCACGATCGAGCAACTCGCGGGCGACATGCTGCCCAACGCGACCCGCGCGCAGGTGATCGCAACCGGGTTCAACCGCAACCACCGGCTCAACGGCGAGGGCGGGCTCATCGGCGAGGAGTGGCGCATCGAAACGATCATCGACCGTGTGGACACCACCGCGCTCACCTGGCTGGGCATCACCGCCGGGTGCGCCCGGTGCCACGACCACAAGTACGATCCGCTCTCGCAGGCCGAGTATTACAAGCTGTTCGCCTTCTTCAACAACGTGCCCGAGTCCGGCACCCTTGCGGGCGATTTACCCGGCGGCAACACGGCCCCGGTCACCCGGGCCGGAACCCCGGAACAAGAGGTCGAAGCCGCCAAGCTGCGCGAAGCGGTCCGGGCCGCCGAGGCCGCTGCAACCGAGGCCGCGAAGGAGCTGCCGAAGCTGGTCGCCGGCTGGGAGCCGCGCTTCCGCGAAGAGGTCGCCAAACGGAAAGACGCCTGGGTGCCGCTCGGCCCAAAGAAGGTCACCGCCACGGGGGGAACGACGCTCACCCGCCAGGCCGACGGCTCGTGGCTCGCGGGCGGCAAAACGCCCGCGCACGACGCCTACACCGTGAGCGCCCCGATCGCGGCCGGACCGTTCACAGGGGTGCTCCTGGAGTGCCTGCCCGATGCCCGCTTGCCGAACGCGAGCGTCGGGCGGGCGTTCAACGGGAACTTCGTTCTCACGCGCGTCGAAGCCGAGATTTCCGCACCTTCGCTGAAGGCGCCCGTGAAGGTAACGTTTGCGAAGGCCGTTGCCGATTACTCACAAAATGGCTGGCCCGTTGCGAACGTGCTGGCCGGCGACCCGAGCAAGGGCTGGGCGGTTGACGGCCCGACGAAGAAGGAGCCGCGCAAGGCGATGCTCGTGACCGCCGCACCGGTGACCGTCCCGGCGGACGCGACCGTCACCATCCGGCTCAAGCACGAGGCGCTGAACCAGCACGCGGTCGGGCGGTTCCGCCTGTCCGTGACCGGGGCCGCGCCCGCAACGGTCACCCTCGACGGGGCACGGGTGCCGCCGGCGGTTCGGCTCGCGCTCGACACCGACCCCGCGAAACGCACCCCGGCCCAGTCTGCGGAACTGGTGAAGTTCTACCGCGCGACCGTGGACGGGCCGGTGAAAAAGGCGGATGAGGCCGTCACCGCCGCCAAGAAGAAGGCCGATGCGTTCGAGGCCGCGCTCCCGAACGTGATGGTGATGAAAGAGGGCGCCCCCCGTGATGCGTTCGTGCTGCTGCGCGGGCAGTACGACAAGAAGGGCGCGAAGGTGTCTCCCGGTGTGCCCGCCGCGCTCCCGCCGCTGCCGCCGGGCGCGGCGGCCGATCGCCTGGGGTTCGCAAAGTGGGTCGCGTCGGCCGAGAACCCGCTCACGGCGCGCGTGTGGGTGAACCGGGCGTGGGAAAAGTTCTTCGGCGCGGGGCTGGTGCGCACCACCGAGAACCTCGGCACGCAGTCCGAGTTCCCGTCCCACCCCGAGCTGCTGGACTGGCTCGCCACGGAATTCGTGCGCCTGAAGTGGGACATGAAGGCGACGCAGAAGCTCATCGTGATGTCCGCGACCTACCGCCAGTCGGCGCGGGTGCCGCGCGACCTGCTCGCCCGCGACCCCGAGAACCGGTTGCTCGCGCGCGGGCCGCGGTTCCGGCTCGCCGGGGAACTCGTTCGCGATCAGGCGCTGGCCGCGTCCGGGCTGCTCATTCCCACCATCGGCGGCCCGTCGGTCCGGCCGTACATGCCGGAAGGCGTGTGGGACGAAACGAGCGTGTACGGTGACCTCCGCAACTACAAGGCCGACACCGGCCCGAACCGCTATCGGCGGACGATGTACACCGTGTGGAAGCGGACCGCGGCGCCGCCCTCGATGCTTCTGTTCGACGCCCCCAACCGGGAGGTCTGCACGGTGCGCCGGTCGCGCACGAACACGCCCCTTCAGGCGCTCGCGCTGCTCAACGAGGTGACTTACGTGGAAGCGGCCCGTGCGCTCGGCGCCCGGATGCGGGTTGAGGGCGGAAAGGGGGCCGCCGAGCGCCTCACCTACGGGTTTCGGCTGGTCACCGGGCGGAAGCCCACAGCGGCCGAACTGGCGGTTCTGACCGAGGGCTACAGTGCGGACCTTGCGCGCTTCCAGAAAGACGCCGAAGCGGCGAAAAAGTTGCTCGGCGGCGCCCCCGCCAAGGGCGCCGATCTCGCCGAACACGCTGCCCTCACGCTGGCCGCGAACGTGCTCTTGAACCTCGACGAAACCGTGACCCGGGAGTGATGCCGATGTCCACTGTTCCTTCACTCGCGGGGCAAGACGCGATCAACCGCCGGCTGTTCTTGCGCCACTCGACCGCGCTCGGGGCCGCCGCGCTCGCCACGCTCGGCGCCCGCGCCGGAGCAGAGGCGCCCGCGCACCTGCTCCCCGCTGCAAAAGCGAAACGGGTGATCTACCTGTTCCAGTCGGGGGCACCGTCGCAGCTCGACCTGTTCGACCCGAAGCCCGAACTCGCGAAGCGCCGGGGCGAGAACCTCCCCGAGAGCATCCGCAAGGGCCAGCGGCTCACCACCATGACCAGCGGACAGGCCAAGTTCCCGGTCGCGCCGTCCATGTTCAAGTTCAAGCAGCACGGGAAGAGCGGGCTGTGGCTCAGCGAGCTCCTCCCGCACATGGCGACCGTGGCCGATGACCTGACCATGATTCGCTCGGTCCACACGGAAGCGATCAACCACGATCCGGCCATCACCTTTTGTCAGACGGGCAACCAGCTCGCCGGGCGGCCCAGCATCGGCTCGTGGGTGAGCTACGGCCTCGGCAGCGAGAACAAGGATCTGCCGGCGTATGTCGTGCTCACGTCGTTCGGGAGCGGGCGCCCGGACGACCAACCGCTGTACGATCGGCTCTGGAGCGCCGGGTTCCTCCCGAGCCGGCACCAGGGGGTGAAGTTCCGCAACAAGGGCGACGCAGTGCTGTACCTGTCGAACCCGCCCGGGGTCACCGCGGACACCCGGCGGGCCACGCTCGACCGCCTCGCCGCGCTCAACAAGCAGCACCTCGACGCGATCGGCGACCCCGAGACCGAAACGCGCATCGCGCAATATGAAATGGCGTTCCGGATGCAGACCAGCGTTCCCGAACTGCTCGACACCACGAAGGAATCGAAGAAGACGCTCGACACCTACGGCCCGGCGGTAACGCGCCCGGGGAGCTACGCGGCCAACTGCCTGCTGGCCCGCCGGCTCGCGGAGCGGGGGGTCCGGTTCGTGCAACTGTTCCACATGGGCTGGGACCACCACGGCGGCCTGCCGGGTGCGATTCGCGGCCAGTGCAACGACACCGATCAGCCCACCGCGGCGCTGATCCGCGACCTCAAGCAGCGCGGGCTGCTCGAAGACACGCTGATCGTGTGGGGCGGGGAGTTCGGGCGCACGGTGTACAGTCAGGGCGCGTTGAGCGAGACGAACTACGGGCG
>DASWYH010000015.1:0-2330 GCA_036405095.1 Gemmata sp.
GAACCGGCCCAGGGTCTCGACCCACTCGCGGGTGTGTTCGATGAGGGTCAGGAGGGCGCTCACCGCTTCCCGCTTGCGCGCCGGGGCTCTCACCGCCACGGGCGACGTGTGGGCGAACCCCGTCGCGCCCGTCACGCGCGCCGCGACCCACCCGGGTTCGCCCAGAACCGCTTCCGCGGAGCCTTCACCCGCGGCCACCGCGGCGCCGTTCGCAATCAGTTCCACCCGCGGCTCGGCTCCGCACGCGCGGGCGCGCACGGTCGCGCGGGAACCTTCGACCGCGAGCGCGAGCAGCGGCCCCGATGTCACGAACGTGCGCCCGGTGCGAACGGCGGCGAGCCAGGACCCGCGCGCCCCGGCCCCTGGGAAGGGAGGGGAAGGCGACCCTCCCCCCGGCCCCCTCCCTGAAGGGAAGGGGCGTTCGGCGACAGCGCTGAGCCCATCGGTTTTGGGTCGCGGTTCTGCAACCTCTTCTCTCCCCTTCCCTTCAGGGAGGGGGCCGGGGGGGAGGTTGCCTTCCGCCCGCGCGTACGTGCGAATCGCGCCGAGGCGGATCGCGTTCGAGTCCTTCGCGCTCGCGCCCACGAGCGGCACCCGCACGCCGGCGTCCCACAACCGGTACACCCACGGGAGCAGCGGCGCCCGCCCCGGCTTCTGAACCACCTCGATCGCGTCGATTTTACCCAGAACGGCCGCCACGAGGGCTTCGCCGCCGGTCACGCCGCTCAGGGGCTCGAACGCATCGGACCACACCACCAGGCCGCCCTTACGGTGGCACTGGTCCGCCCAATCGCAGACGCCCCAGTCGTCGGGCTCTTCGCCGCCGAACGTGAGGGGGAGCACCGGGCGGTGCGAGTTCAGCAGCGACACCTTCCCGAGCACCGGGTGCGAATTGAACGTGTTCACGTACACCGCGTGGGCGCCCGCCTCCAGCGCCGGCGACTGCCCGCTGAACGCGAGGAGGTTCGGCGCCGTGGCGTAGGTGTTCGCGTCCAGCGCCAGCAACCGGAACGGGGTCACGAGGAGGTTCGTTACGTCGAGGTCTTCGGCCCGGGCTTCGAGAAGGGCGGCATGGGGCGAAAGGAAGTGGCACCGGGTGTCAGCGGTCACCCACCCCTCGGCCCCCATATCGGCCCAGCGCGCGATGCTGAACCGTAGCGAGATTTGGCCCGGGCCGAGCGTGACGTCTTCGTCGAGCGGCACCCACTCGGGGCCTTTTGCGGCCCGCACCCGCAGCGGCACACCCGCGGGCAGCGGCATCTCGCACGCCCCGTCGATGTAGAACCACCGCTCGCGCCCGAGCTTCAGCTGCCCGCCGACGTCTTCGTTCCGGCCGGCCGCGAACTCGGGGGACCGCCCGAGGGGCGCGTGGGGCGTGCCGTCTGCGGTGGTGACACAGACCCGCACCGGCACGGGGCGGGTCGTTGCCGCATCGGTGATGCGCAGGTGAACCGTCAGCATTCCGCAACCCCGGCGTGAAGGAGCCGCACCCCGACCGCGTCAGTTGTACTTCGCCCAGGCCGCGTCGAGGATGTCGCGGAACGCCTGCACCGCGTAGGGGAACAGGTCCGGGCCGGTGATGCCGCCGGTCGGGCCGCCCCCGCGCAGGTGCGGCTCCATCACGGCGAACCCCTTGTACCCCATTGCCACCGCGCCCGCGATGCTGTGGGCGATGTTCCCGTCGCCGGTGCCCGCGATCACCCCGTACTCGTGCCCGGCCGCGTGCCCCCCGCGCTTCCAGTCCTTGATGTGGAGGTGGGTGGTGAACGCTTTCGTCTTCTCCCACCCCTCGACCGGGTCGAAGTTGCCGTAGGTGTAGTTGGCCGCGTCGTACGCGGCGCGCAGGGCGGGGCTGTTGATCGTGCCGAGGAGGTCCGCGACCCGGTCCGGGGAGTCGCCGTAGATGCGGTGCTCGTTCTCGTGGAACAGCACCACGCTGCTCTTCGCGGCGAGTTCGGTCATCACGCCCAGCCGCCGGACCACTTCGGCGCGGTGCCCGGGCCAGTTCGCGGGATCAAAATGCGGATCGTTGCCCGGCGGGTAGAAGCTGAACACCCGGATGCCACGGGTGCCGAACACGCCGCACAGTTCGACGGCCCGCTTGAACTTGTCGAGGTGCGGTTCGAAGGGCGCGTCCACCGCGATCTTGCCGACGGGCGAGCCGATGGCCGAGAGCCCCATGCCCTCGCCGTCCAGGAGCTTCTTGAACTCCCGGATTTGGTCGTCGGTGAGCGCCAGGACGTTCGTCTTGTGGATGGACCGGAACTCGATGAACCGGACGCGGCAGGCCTTCAGTACCGCGACCTGTTCGCGCGGGTCGGGCGAGATCT
>DASWYH010000016.1:0-6762 GCA_036405095.1 Gemmata sp.
TCGAACAGGAACCCGATGGCGGCGACGATGAGCACGAGCCAGCGGACCAGGGGCGACAGCGGGTTCAGTCCGGCGGCGCCGGGCGGGGGTGACGACACGGCAGCGGTTCTCCGGGCGTGGGGGGGCGGGTTGGGTTGAACCTAGTCGGCGGGTGTTGGGGCGGCAACGTCACGGCGCGCGAGCGCGCCCGGATGGCACCGGGTCTTTGGAAAGTCGGCCGGCGGCCCACTTTTCAAAGACCCGCTTGCGTTCGGCCGCGCGAGGCGTAACCATGTCACCGTCCCGCTTCGCATACCCGCCGGGGCGTTCCTCCTTACAGTCTGGAGCCGTCAGATGCGCCTGTTCACCCTCTCCCGCGTTGCCGCGCTGGCCGCGGTCGCGCTCCTCGCCGCGCCGCCGTTCGCGCGCGCCGACGACACCGAAGCGTTCCTCAACCCCGAAAACTGGGAGGGCCGCGCCGACATCTGGAAGCTCGACCCGAAGACCCGGACCGTGATCGGCGAGACCAAGGAAGACCCGAAGTACAACACGTTCTTCTGCTCGAAGAAGAAGTACAGCGATTTCGAGCTGTCGTGCAAGGTGCTGCTGGTGGACGGGGTCGGCAACAGCGGGTTCCAGATCCGCAGCGAGCGCACGGACAAGGACGCCCCCGGGAACAAGCAGCCGTTCCGGGTCCGCGGGCCGCAGGTGGACATCGGCAAGGGCTACTGGGGCAGCCTGTACGGCGAAGGGGTCGGCGGGATGATGAAGGCGACCAGCCCCGAGCAGATCAAAAAGGTCGTGAAGGAAACGGGCGTGAACGAGTACCACATCGTCGCCAGGGGCACGAAGATCACGATCAAGATCAACGGCGAGACGATGATCGACCAGGACTTCGCGAAGCTCCCGGGCAAGGACGCGAAGGCCGCCCCGAAGGACGGGATCATCGCGTTCCAGGCGCACGCCGGCTACGCGAAGATGCGGGTCGAGTTCCGGGACATCACGTTCACGGACCTGTCGAAGAAGTGACGCCTCGCGCGGCGCCACCGGGCCGGCCCCGCCGGTCCGGTGGCGCCGCGTCCCGTCGCTCCTGGGAGGCCGCGCGCGGTGGGCCACGGGAGCGGCTTTGCGCCTCACGGGTGTTCGCGCGGGCGCTCGAACGGCCCGCACACCGACACCCCGCAACGGGGAGCTACGGGGACTCATCGGACCCGTCGCCGGGGCGCCCTTGTGGGGCGGTTACTTGTGCTTCGGCACTGGCCAGCGGCGGAGGGTGCCGCCCTCATCTCCCGAGTAGACCGCATCGGCAGTCGGGGACAGCGCCACCGACCGCACGGGGCCGTCGTGGCCCGTGTACGCGGCCAGTTGCAGCCCGTCCTCGGCGCGGTAGACGCGCACCGTGCCGTCCGCGCCCCCGCTCGCGAGCAGCTTGCCGTCCAGAGAGAGCGCACAGCACGCCACGGCCCCGTCGTGCCCGGTCAGCTTCGCGAAGCTGGCCGAGTGGGGGTGGCGCAGCGCGAGCCCGTCCCGGCCGGCGACCGCCACGCGCTTGCCCGCATACGCCAGCGCGCCGATCGGCCCCACCGGGGCCGGGAGCGCCCCCTTCGATTTGCCCGTCTTCAGGTCCCACTGCCGCACGGTCCCGTCGGCGCTCGCGGAGAGGAGCGAGTCGCCCGTCACGAACGCCACCGCGGTCACCGCGGCGGTGTGCCCCTTCACGCACACCGCGGAGGTCGGCTTGCCGGCCTCGCGGAGCCACAGCCACACCAGCTTGTCCGCGGACCCGGCGGCGATCCCCTGACCGTCCGGCGAGACGCTCACCCCGTGAATGTTGTCCGTCGGGCCGCGGAGCGGGCGCCCCTGGTTCCCGGTGCCCAGGTCCCACAACTGAACCCCCATGTCGGACGCGCTCAAGCGGATCGCGCACGTCGCGACCCACTTGCCGCTCGGCGCGACCGCCAAGTGCTCCACGGCCCCCACGTCACCGAGGATCGACCGCTGCTCCTTCAGGGTGGCGGGGTGCCACAGCTTCAGCGCGCCGTCCCCGCCGGTCAGCAGGAACGCCCCGTCCGGCCCCGGGGCCATCGCGCTGACGGCCCCGTCGTGCGCCTTCGCGAACACCGACGACACCGCCGGCGCCACCTTCGTGCCCACCTTCGGCGGCGCGTCTTGCAGGATCGCATCAAGGGCGAGCATCAGCTCGGCCGGGGTCTGATACCGGTCGTTCGGGTCCAGGGCCATCAGCTTGCGGATCACCGCGTCCACCGCAACGGGCACATCGGACCGCTTGGCCGCGGCCGACGGGGGGGGCTCGCTGAGCTGCTTGCGGAGCTTCGCGGCCAGCGTCTTGCCCGGGAACGGCACCTCGCCGGTGAGGCAGAAGTACATCGCCCCGCCCAGCGAATAGAGGTCGCTCCGGGTGTCCGCGGCCCGGGGGTTCTCGGCCTGCTCCGGCGGCACGTAGTCCGGCGTGCCGACGAACACCCCCGGTTGCGTGAGGTCGTCGGTCTCGGGGTCCGAGTGCTCGGTGTCCACCACCCGCGCGAGCCCCATGTCGAGGATCTTGATTTTGGGCAGCCGCCCCGTGCGGCCCTCCGCCGGCGCCAGGGGGGACGGGCTCACCATCAGGTTCGACGGCTTGATGTCGCGGTGGACCAGTTTCACCTCGAAGGCGTGCTGGAGCCCTTCGGCCACCTGGCGCGCGTAGTGGACCACATCGACGACCGGGAGCGGGCCGGTTTGGCGCACCAACCGGAGGAGGTCGATGCCGGGGACGTACTCCATCGCCACAAAGGGCACGAGGCCGTCGAGTTCGGTCTGAAACACGGTGACGATGCACGGGTCGCTGAGCCGCCCGGAGGCCCGCACCTCGCGCTTGAACCGGGCGCGCGTGCCGGGCTGGTCGAGCTTCCCGGGCGTGATGACCTTCAGCGCCACCAGCCGGTTCACCCCGGGCTGGCGCGCCTTGTAGATAATGCCCATGCCGCCGCGGTTGATCTCCTCAATGATCTCGTACCCGGCGATGACCCGACCCGGCCCCACCGCGGCCTCGCGGCGCCGGGCGTCGGCGCTGGCCGCGGCCTCCGGGTTGGTGACGACGGTGCGGGACGTGACCTCGCTCGGCTCGTTCGCGGGCTGGCGCGTGTTCTCGCCCGCGAAGGTGCAGGACGGGCAGATCCGGCGCAGGTCCTCCGGGACCGGTTCCGAAAGGGGGTGGTCCCAGACGTTCCCACACGGGCAGGTGAGGCGTCGCGTTGACATTCGCGGTCCCGACTCAAAAGGCAGAGAGAGTGTGGGCATGCTATTCTACTGCATTTCCGCGGCCCCCACCCAGCGGATTGCGGCACCGGCCCGCGGGCCGCGGGTTACAATCCCTAAAGGCCCCGGGTCACGAGCCATTCGGTCGAAATTCATAACTCCCAAGATTTACGCCGATAACGCTTTACGACTTGCGGCCCGGCGGCCCGATGGTTTCTGTCTTAAGGCTCTGACTCGGGTTTCGGACTTAGGACTACCGGACAAAACCGGATCGTATGAAGATGACGCATGCGGCCAGTTGGCACCACCCGAGGTAGTTCCGGGCATTACGGCCGAGCCTTCGCCTGACGCGCCCGAACTGTGCGAAGAAGTTGTGGCATCGCTCGACCGCATTGGGCACCTTGCCGACCCCGGGCCGCTTCTCCCCGCGACCGGGTGCCTGCATGCGGCCCCCCCGGGATGCGGCCCGCTCCCGGCTCGATTCGTTGCTCTACGCGCCATCCGCTCGTCCGGGGTGTCGGCGGTACGTCCGGGGCCGGTGGGCGGACCACCAGGGCGGCCCGCACCTTGTGGGTCTGGCACCCGTCGTTGGCCCCGGCCTCGGTGACCGTGCGTGCCAGGGGCATGGCCCGCGCGTCGCTCGCCAGGTGGATGGCTGTGCCCGACTTGCCGCGATCGACCCGGCCCGGCCCCGTCGCGGCCCCCCTTTTGGGACGGCTTCTTGGAGCCGTCGCGGAGGATCTGGTCCCCGTTGATCCCGTGAAGCCGCTGGTACCGCTCGGCCCGTTGCCCCCAGCCCTTCAGGAACGCATCCTCGCGGAGCCCGTCCCGGAGCCGCCGTTGGACCGTTTTGTACGACGGGAAGCACCACGGGAGCATCTCCCAGGAGATCCCCGAGGCGAGCACGTACAACAGCGCGGGCAAGCACTCCCGGTTGCTCGCCGGGGGGCGCCCGTTGCCCACCCGTACCTCGGCCGCAGCACCGGCTCGAAGATCACCCAGATGTCCTCCGGCAGCCGCCGGGCGAGGTCCTTCAGTTGAATGACGGGCTCCCGACAAGATAACCGTCCTAATACCCTGTACAATTGGTTTCGTCCGGTGGCCCTAAGAGTGGGCCGATTATACGACCCGCATGGGGCGCACACGATCTACCTGAGCAGGTTCGATCCGAAGGACCTGGCCGCGCAACTGCTGGCGCACGCCATCGGGTTCGGCTTGGGCCGTGCCGATCGGGTGGTGGCATTGACGGATGGGGGGCGGGTTTGGAGTCGGTGTTGGGCCGCCACTTCGGTGCCCACGTCACCTTCGTGTTGGACTTCTGGCACGCGTGTGGCACGGCGATGGCGCAGCGCGTTGGGCGGAGCAAGTCGTGGGTGTGCTGCGCGCACGAGGTGGCGCGGGCCTGTCGGAGTGGTTGGCGACGCATGGGCCATCCGGGAGTCGTCGGGCGCGGTGAGCGAGGCGTGGCGGTTGTTGTTGGGTTACGTGGGTGGCAACATTCACCGCATGGACTACCCGACGTACTCTGATCGTGGTTGGGATATCGGCAGCGGTCCGACGGAGGCCGGATGCGAGATCGTGGGCCGCCGGTTGCGAGGCGCGGGCATGAAGTGGTGGAAACCCCAGTCCGCACACGCCGCCGGGTTGCTCAGCCACGAAGGCCTGTGGGAAGCGTTCTGGAACAGCCCCGGGCCACACGCAGCCTGAATTTCGCTCACATTCTTCGTACCTACCCGCTGACAACTTGACGACGCACTGCTCGGCAGCGCGGGTGCTGGTGGCCGGTCTGTGCGGCACCCCGGCGGAGCCACTGGGGAAGAATAGGGAAGAGCCGGGTACTGAAGTCGGTGGCAACGCGCAAGGCGTTTCAGGCCGACCCGAGTCATTGGCTTCGGGTCGTGTGCGTCCCGAACATATATCCTGGTTGAATCAGGTGGAGGTCTGGTTCCGTGTGCGGGTGCGTCGGGTACTTCGGCGAAGAATATTACGTTCTCAAATCCATGCATCTAATAATATCAATTATTTTTGGAACGTGCGCAACTGCGGCAGCGCGTCCGCGCTCCAGGCGGTGAGGTTCTCCATCGCGGCGATGTAGTCCGCGAGCGCCGAGGGACCCGCGCCGGGCGCGGGGGCCGGGTCGGGGCGCACAGGGCCGGAGGGGGGCGCCGCGGCGGTCCCGTGCTCGTCCTCGTGGTGCAGTTCCGCGACCAGCGCCTCGTGGCCCGTGACCGGGCACCCGCCGGCACGGGTCGCGGCCAGAAAGCGCCCGAGCATGTCCGCCGATTTGAGGAGCAAGTCGACCTTCCGCCGGGTCGAGGGGGCGACCCCCGCGCGCACCCGGTCGAGGACGTTTTCCATCGCGTGCGCCAGGCGCGTCACGGCCTCGATGCCGAAGAAGCTGCTGCCCCCCTTGATCGAGTGCGCGGCCCGGAACACGCGGTCCAGCGGCCCCCGGTCCGCCGGGTCGCGGTCCAGTTGCAGCAGCCCCTGTTCGAGGGCGGACAGGTTCTCCGCCGACTCGTCGAGGAAGACGGCCAGCATTTCGTCTTGTGGGTCGAGCATAGAGGCGCACCGGTTGCGGGGGGTGACCGGACGGTATTATCGATCCGCGCGACGGGGATTTGCTTTCGCGCCGGCAGAGGGATTTGGCGCCCACCTGAACCCGGAGCGCTTTTTTGCTCTGAGCTTACAAAATTGTGGCAACCGACGCCATTTCGTGAGCGATATTCCGTTACCGACTCGCCCGGGATAACCCGGGTTAAGCACGGGGTTAACCCTGGCAAAAGCCGGGGAAACCCCGATCGAACCACACCGGCCATCGTTGGCGGGACGCAGGATCGGCACGCGCGGGCTCTTCGCGCCCCATCTTGTAGTGGCTTCACATCCTGCGCTGCGACGAGCGGGCGCCGCGGGGCCTCTACGCACCTGGAGTTCGTCAGCAATGGCTCGTCTCGCGTCCTTCGACCGGCCGTCCCTGAACGGCCACGCCCACCTGCCCGTGGCCGCCAGCGAGAACGGGCGCCAGCGCGAGCACGCCCGCGACCGCGCGAAAGATAAGGTCGCGGCCCGCACCGCGGCCAAGCGCCAGCAGGCCGCCGAGCGCGTGGCCGCGGCGACCGAGGAGCTGTCCGCGGGCGTGACCGAAGCGACCGCCGCGATCGGCCAGCTCGAGCGCCAGATGGAGCAGATCGCGGGCGGCGCGGTCGAGGCCTCGACCGCGGCCCAGACCAGCCTCGGCGCGATCGAGGAGATCACCGCCGCGAGCACGCAGGCGGTCGCCGGCGCGAAGGCGTCGCTCGACAAGGTGAACGTGATCCAGGCGCTGATCCGGAGCGCGACCACCGACATCGAGCTGCTGATCCAGGGCGTCGGCGCGTCGGCCCGGGCGAACATCGAGTCGGCGAAGCTGGTCGCGGAACTCGAGCAGCAGAGCGCCGAGATCGGCAACATCGTCGAGGCGGTGGTGCGGATCGCGGACCAGACCAACCTGCTGGCGCTGAACGCGGCCATTGAGGCGGCCCGCGC
>DASWYH010000017.1:0-6321 GCA_036405095.1 Gemmata sp.
ACTTCTTCGCGATGTCTTCGTAGGTCTTTTGGAGCTTCGGAGCGAGGGCCGGGGCTTTCAGCAGTTGCTGGTTCGCGGCGAGGATGCACCGCTGCACCTCGAAATAGGATTCGGCGAAGTCGTTGCGGGCCTGGGGCAGTGAGGCCGCCTGCTCGATGACCCCGTGGAACCACACGGTCCCGGCCAGCACCTTGTGGAAGTTGGCGACCGCCGCGGCGATCCTCTCGGCGGTCATCTCCTTCGGGGCCGCGGGCAGGTTCGTGAGGCGGTTCCGCGCGAACCCGAACAGGGTGGTCCACTCGCGCATCGCCTGCCCCCACTCGCGCTGCGCCTTCTTCGGGTCCGGTTCGGCCGTGCCCTTGGCCTCGTACAGTTCGGCCACGGCCTTGCGGAAGTACAGGCGCCCGGCGCCCCAGCCCGGTTTCGCGTTGTCGCCGACGATCTCCTTGAGCATCTTCTCGGCCTCGGCGAACCGCTTCAGGTCGATGAGCGCCTGTGCGATGCCGTGTTGCGCCACCGCGTAGTCGCGGATCTGGTTCAGCACCTTGCCGCGGTCCTCTTGCGGGAACTCGTCGGACTTCTTCTTGTCCCAGTCCTTGTAGGTCGGCACCGGAACCTGTTTGAGCGTCTCGATCGCCTCCGCGCTCTTGCCGATCGACTGGAGCGTCTGCCCGATGAACAGCAGCGACGGGACCGACAGGGCCTTCACGGTGCGGATCTTGTCCAGCAGGATGCCCAGCCCGGCCCCCAGGTTCTTGACCTCCTCGGCTTTGCCCTCCTTCTTGTGGGCGACCAGGAGCGCGGCGAGTTCGCGCCCCACCAGTTCGAGCAGCGGCAGGCTCTCCTCGAGCGAGCCGCCGGCCTTGACCATCAGGTCGAGCAGCTTGCCGGCTTCGGCCGCCTTGCCCTGGCGCACCTGGGTGCGGAACCCGGACAGGACCACGTCCACGCGGCTCTTGTCGATCAAGGCGGCGAGCTGGGCGATCCGGGCCTTCTGCCGGTCGTCCGCGCTCTCGCTCGCCCCCAGCCCGGCCCACGCGCGCAGCTCGGCGGTCATCAGCGGCCCGTTCGCCGCGATCTGGTCCAGGGTCGGCTTGATCAGCTCCATCGACCCGTCGAACTGACCGTTGTTGGTCATCGCCCGGGCGCGCAGGTAGAGGGCGCGGGTGTAGGTGTCGAGGGCCAGGTTGGTCATCTCCAGGCCGTCGAGGTCGAGCTTCTTGTCCTTGTTGACGAGGCAGTCGAACCCGGGGACCTCGGCGAGGATCAGCCCGGACAGGTGCAGCGCCCGGTTGAACCCGGCGTTGGTGTGCTCGGTCTCGGGGTCGGCCCGCTCCTGGGCGAGCATCATGGACGCGAGCCGGCACCGGGCCGACAGGTACGCGCGGACCTCGTCCTCGGGCGCGATGGCCGCCGGCTTGGGCACCTTCGCCAGCTCCCGCGTCGTGTTGCGGAACAGTTCGGCCTTCTTGGCCGGGGCCAGCCGCCGTTCCGGCGGCACGTCCTTGTCCAGCGGGACCACGAGTTGCGAGACCACGTACCCTTGCAGGAGCCGCACGTTGGTGAGCTGCCCGTACCCGGGGCGCACCTTCACCAGGATCTCGTAAGCGCCCATGAAGTCCTTGTCGTCGGTGAGCATCCCGGCGAGCCGGTGCCGGGCCGCGTCGGTGGCGTTGTCGTTGGGGTACTTCTCGTCGAGGAACCGGGCCAGCGCCACCGCGCGCTCGCGGTCGGTCTGCCGGGCCGCGTTCAGCGCCTCGGGGTTGTCGCCCTTCATGTTGCGGCTGGCGGTGATGTACCCGCCCATCCCGAGCAGCCCGGCGATGGCCGACTTGCCGCCGGTGCTCTTGACCGTGTGGGCCACGAAGTCGCCGAGCACCGCGGCCTGCAGGTGCTGCTCGTTCTGCTGGTAGAAGTAGATCAGGCGCAGCAGCACGTCGGTGACGTCGGCCGGGTTGTCGGCCGGGGTCGCGAGTTCGCGGGCGCGTTCGAGGAGCGCGATCACCCGCCCGCGGGCGCGCTTCTCCTCGTCGCGTGCCGCCTGGAGCTTCTTCGTGTCGGGTGCGTCGGCGGCGGCGAGCTGCTCGGCCCGGTCCTGGGCCGCCACCAGCTTCCCCAGCTGGATGATGGAGGCCATCTGGGCCTTCTCGAACGTCGCGTAGGCGAGCGGGTTCTGGTCCGCGTCGCCGAGCAACTTGCGCACGACGGCCACGCGGTTCCGGGACGCCCGCGCGGTGTACTCGTTGTCGGTCTGGGCCAGTTTGCGGTAGGTCCGCTCGGCCTCTTCGTACAGCCGGCGGGCGGTGTCGCTGAGGGTGAGTGTGGCCGGGGGCTTGGGCGCCGGGCTCAGCGCGTCGGCCTGGAAGTGCAGCGTGCGGGCCAGGTAGTAGCTGACCGCGAACACTTCGGGCGTGGGCCGGCTGGTGTTCCCGTACCGGCCCAGCCACGCGCGCATCTCGTTGACGCTGGCGCTGATCTTGTTGGGCGCCCGCTCGCCGAGCGCGGCCTTCACGTTGCGGCGCAACCGGAAGAAGTAGGCCATCCGCTTCCCGTCCTCGGCCTCGACCACCCCGGCGCGGAGGATCGCCGCAACCTCGTCGCCGGCGGTCTTGAAGTCGTCCTGCTCGTAGGTCACCTCGGCGAGCCACGCCCGCGCGACCCACACCGTGCGGTTCGTGATCGCCCCTTTCCCGAGCTTGGCGAACGTCCCCTTCGCGTCTTCCAGGAACTTGTTCCGCTGCTTCTTCTGATCCACCGTCAGGATCTCATCGGGCATGAACGTTTCGGCGATGCTGAACTGGTTGATCCCGCTGGCCAGTTCGGCGTCGAACGCCTCGCGCTCCAGGCTCCGCCGGGCGCCATAGCTCAGCGTCTTGTCCTCGAGTTGCACTTTGAGCTTCTCGGACGCTTCGGCGAACCGCTTGGACGCGAGCTGGAACAGCGGGCGCGCCTTGGCGGCCTCGGCGGCCTGTTTCTGCAGGGCCTGATCGCGGGCCTTGCGCTCGTCGGCGTTGTCGGCCGGCGGGGGGATGTCCATCTTCCGGGCGCGGCTCAGCACCTCTTTCGCGTCGAGCGAGGTGAGCTTGGCGATCGAGAGCAGCCCCTCGACCACGCGCGGGTGCTTCGGGTACGTGGTCACGAACGCGTTCAGCGCCTCTTTGGCTTGCGCGATCAGCCCGAGGCGGGTGCCCTCGTCGGGCTCCTCCTCGGAGATGTCGAGCTGGCACTTGGCGCGCTCCATCAGGAGCGCGGCCTTGTCGTCGGCCGACAGCGGCTGGCCCTCGATCTCCTTCAGGTACTCCAGGGCCAGCCCGACCTGCCCGTTTTCGCGCAGCCCGCGGACCAGTTCGAGCGGGGACGGCGCCTGGGCCGGGACCGGCCCGGCGGTCAGCGCCGCGAGCGCAACGGCTCCGAGCCACGGGTAAAACGATCGGGTGCGTGACGGCATAACGACTCCCAGTTCGTCGGGGTGCGCGTGCGGTGAGGTGGGCTGACCGAGTTTGGACGGGCGCGGACCCGCTTTGGTTCCCTGACGTGAATTGTGACCGCTCTGCGGCTCGCGGGCAAGAGGTGAGGCGTCCAGTGGGGCGAGACGTGCGCCCGGCGCGGCTCGCGACCTTCGGAGCGCGTGTCCCCGGCGGGCGCCCGCCGGGGAGCGGTCGGGGCTGCTACTTGCCGGACTTTTTTGCCACCAGCTTGTTGACCTGGTAGTTCTTGCCGGGGCCGTCGAGCCACTTCACGAACGCCTCTTTCGTCTTCTCGATGAAGTCCTCACCGGGCTTCACCACGGGCTGCTTCCAGCCGTCCTTGTCGTTCAGCCCCAGGAGGCTGAACGACAGGTACGCGCCGATGTCGTTCGGGGTGTTCGGGTCGCCCTTCCAGTTGCCCTCGGCGAGCGCCTTCAGGATCAGTTTGCTCTCCTCGGCGTCCACCTTGACGGTTCCGACCTCGCCACCGCCATCGGGGTACGCGCGGTACTTGGAGAGCAGCACGTTCGCCGCGAAGGCGCGATCGGCTTTGTCCGCCTTGAGTGCCTTCATCGGATCGGCGAGCACCCCGGCGGCCTTCTTCACCAGCGCGAGCTGGTCCTTGTAGTCGGGCGCGGTCGTGAGCACGGGCGCGAGCATCGTGCCGATGACGTAGAAGTCGCCGGTGTGGTGCTTGGTCAGGAAGAACACCCCTTCCGCGCCTTCGGTGGGCGAGAACGGGGACAGCCCGCGGCCCGGCCGGACGGGAGCGTCCGCATTGGCCGCGACCGGCGAGAACCCGACTTTGATGTGGGTCACGTTCGCGGCCCCGATGAGGCCCGTTTCGACCTTGACGACCGCGACCCGGTACGAGAGCTTCTCCTTCGCGCCGGGCTCCGCCGCAACGGCGGCGGGCTCTTTCTCGATTGCCGTCACCTTGCCGACCACCACCGCGTCGGCCCGGGCCAGCTTCTCCAGCGGCGTGAACATGCGGACCCGCTTGGCCTCGGCCGGGGTGACGAGCAGCAGCGCGGCGAGGGCCGCAACGAACAGCGTGCGAATCATGCGAACTCCTGAGACGGTATCGGGGCGGTCACTGTTTCGGGGCGAACCGTTTGACGCGGTACTCTCGGCCCGGCCCTTCGAGCCACCGGGCGAACGCTTCCTGGGTCTTACCGAACACGTCCTCACCGGGCTTCACTATGGGTACCTTCCACCCGTCCTTCGCGGTCAACCCAAGGGCGTACAGCGCCTGAACCGCGGCGGGCGCGGCACCGGACCGGGTGGGGCTCCAGTCGCCCTCGGCGATGCCCCGGAGGATGAGCCGGCTCTCGTCGGCGCCGATCGGAACCGGTTCCACCTTCGCCCCGAGCGCGGGGTACGCGCGGTATTTCGCGACGAGCCGCGCGGCGGTTTCGGCCCGCACCCCGCGCGCGTCGCTCTGGAGCCCCTTGAGCGGGTCGGCTAGCGCCGCCGCGAACGTCTTCGCGGTGTCCAGCTCTTGCGTGCCCGCAACGGTGCCCAGATCGGCCGGCATGAACTGCCACGGCATCACATAAAAGTCGGCGGCCGGGTGCTTGCAGAGGTACAGGAGGACGGTTTGTCCGTCCTTCAGCTCGGGGACCGGGGCGGGCGGGCGGATGACCCCGCCGCTGCCGCGAACGGGTGGGGCCTTGGGATCGGGCGGAACGAACCCGACCTTGATGTGCGTCACCCCGCTCGCGCCGACGAGCGCGGCGTCGATCTTCACCACCGCGACCCGGTACGCCACGTTGTCCTTCGCGCCGGTGTGCGGCGCGGTCGCGCGGACCGTGTCCTTTTCGAGCGCGGTGACCTTGCCGGTCACCACCACCTCGGATTGCACGAACTTGCGGCTCGCGTCCGGCAACGGGGCGGGCGCCCCGGCGAGCGCCGGCCCGGCGGTGCCGCTCGCGGCGAACACGCAAAGGATAAGGGGACGCATCGCGGGCCTCGCTCGGGAAGGGGCTACTTTTCCACTTTCTTGAGCACGAGCTTCTTGAGGCGGTACTCTTTCCCCGGGCCGTCGAGCCACGTTACGAACGCGCCCCGCATGGCCTCGAAGAAGTCCTCGCCGGGCTTGATGGCGGGCGCCTTCCAGCCGTCGGCGGCACCCAGACCGAGCATCGCGAACGCCCCGTACCCGTTCAACGTTTGCGACGCGGGCGCGGGCTTCCAGGCCCCGCCACCGAGCGCCTTGAGAATGAGCCGGCTCTCGTCGGCCGATAGGGCCACGGTTTCCGTTGCGCCGCGGCTGCCTTCGGGAAGCGCTCGCGACTTGTAAATGATGGCCACGGCCGCGTCGAACCGGTCCTCGGCCTTTTCGGCCTTCAGTGCCTTCACCGGGTCGGCGACCGCCGCGAGCACCTTCTTCGCGCTCGCGAGTTGCGCCTCGTAGCCCTCGGCCTTCGTTTCGATGGGCGGGGTCATGTACGGTATCGCGTAGAACTTGCCGTCCGTGCTTTTGGTGAGGAAGAAGAGCCACTCCTGGCCCTCTTTCAGCTCGGGGTTGTTGAGCCCGCGCCCGGGGCGAATTCCCGCGCCCTTCTCGGCCGCGGGCGTCACGAACCCGACCCGGATGTGCGTGAGCGCATCGGCTCCCGCCAGGTTACTCTCCACCTTCACTACCACCACCGTGTGCGCGACCTTTTGCGCCGCCCCGGGGTAGATCGGCGCGTCGGTGGGTTCTTTCTCAACGGCCGTCACCTTCCCCACCACCACGACCGGCACCCGGAGCGCGCGCTCCACCGGGGAAGCGTATGGACCCATCCGGTCGGCGCGTGCGACCGCGGTGAGGACGAATACGGAGGCCAGCACGATCGGCAAGCGTGGCATG
>DASWYH010000018.1:0-5852 GCA_036405095.1 Gemmata sp.
TGGCTTTCATTGCTTCCTACTGACCGCCGGGCGCTCGAAACTTGCTGAGCTTCGCTCACGGCAACAACCGCCCGACACACGGCGATTCGTCCGCTCGGTTTACTTCTTGCGGACCAGTTTCATGGTGCCGCAGTGGTTCTCGGCCGGTTTACCGCCCTCCCAGGCGACCCCACTGAACTCGATGTGGTCGTCGTCCACGAAGGTCAGCGTGCCGCCGTGCATGTGCATATCCTTGGCAGGGTCGAGGTTCGTTCCGCCCACGAACTCCCAGCGGATCTGATTGGCCGGGGACTTGGGGTCGGCCTTCAGGCGCGGCTGGTTGCCCAGCGCACAGTAGTGTGTCATCATGAGGTCGGCCCCGTCCCGGTGGTACACCGACACCATCTCCATCGGGTCGCCGGGGAACGTCGTCTCGGTCACGGCGGTGCCCGCCGCGGTCACCTTGATGACCGACACCACCTTGTCCGTGGGCTTCCCGTCCTTGTCGGCTGCGACCCACGTCCCCGCGAGCTTCTTCAGCCGCTCCAGACCGGGGTGCGTGGAGGTGGTTTTGGTGGGGGCGTCTGCCCCGTGGGACGCGGGCGCGCTCAGCACCGCCGCGACCATAGCGGCCATCACAAGCGTTCGCATAACTGGCTCCTTCAAGCGAAGTGACCGCCCGGCTCCAGCATGGAGGCGGGTCTACTTCCGGAGGGCGGGGCCGGAAGTGGGTGAAGAATTGCACGCGGGCGCCAACGGTGACAGGTCGGTTGCGCAACGAGCCAAAAGTGCGGAGGCGTCCGTGCGGTGCGCGCGGAGCGATCCGCTCTGCCGGGTCTGTGCGCCCGGCCGGAAGCGTCGGTAGACTCGTCAGGCTCAACGAACTGCGGCTTCTCGTTGAACACAAGCAGCGGTTGGAGCCCCAATGCCCCCGAGGTTTAAACGCCGAGCGCGTCGCGCAACCGCGCGATCTGCTCCGCCATGGGTCGGGGCGCGGTCGGCGTCGGCTTACCCAACTCGCCCTCCACCTTCAACCACACGAACACCGGACCACTCCCGCTCGTTGCTTCTCCGGCGACCGTCTCCCACTCGGCTCGCGACGCGCACGCGTACCCGCGCCCGATCCCCGCGCCCTTCGCGATCGCGCCGAAATCGGTCCGGCTCGCGTTCGCCACCGCCTGACCGCCGGTCACCTCGTACAGGCCGTTATCGATCAGGACGATGTAAAGCGGCACCGGGAACTGTGCCGCGGTAACCAGGCACCCGAGGTTCATGAGCAACCCGCCGTCGCCGGTGAGCACGATCACCCCGCGCCCGGGTCGCGCCAGGCACAGCCCGAGCCCGAGCGGCACGCCCTGCCCCATGCTCGACGGCAAGTAGTGAAAATCGAGGGGCGCGTCGGACAACTGCGGCCAGATGGCGACCGAGCCCATCGTCGTAACCACCACCTGCTCGCGGCGGACGGCGGCGAGCACTTCGAGCGCGTCGCGGTGCGTCATCATGTGGGGTCACTCCGCCCAGAGGATCGCGGACGCGGTCGGGTGGCCCCCGAGCGCGCTCAAAGTATCGGCCAGTGCCGCGGTGTCGGCCGTTGAGGGGTCGAAGCGCACGTGATGGAGCTCCCACGCCTCGGCGAGGCGCCGGGCGAAGTGGGGGCAGTTGTCGCTACCCTTCCCGGCGCGGGCGCTCAATTCGCTCCGGACCCCGATAAGGAGCTTGAGGGGCAGTTTCAGATCGTGGGCGACGTTGCGCACCGCGTCGCCGGCTTCGAAGAAGCCCGTGCACTGCACCGCCACGAGGGGGCGGGCGCCGCCGAGCATCAGCCCCGCCGCGACGCCGACCGCTTCGCCCTCCCGGCACACGCGGACCAGCGGGAGCGTGGAAGCGCGGAGGAGCGGCTCCCATTTTCCGAGGTGGCTGTCGGGAATCCACACCAGATGGGTGAACCCGGCCGCTTCCAGGGCCGATACGATTTCATTAGCACCGAGCATCACGCGACACCCCCAGCCAGCGGACCCGTGCGAATAATACAGGAACCGGGCGTCATGTAACCAGTTCGAGGGCCGAATGGTCGAGTTCGTGGTGCGCGTGCCCGAGTTCACCCCCCCCGGGCGCCGGGCGTTCCTGGCCGGGGACGGGCCGCTCGGCGATTGGTCCGCGGCGGGCGTTCCGCTGGACCCGTGGGGCGACGGCACGTTCCGCACCCGGCTCGAACTTCCGCCGGGCTTTTACGGGCACTTCCTCGTCACGCTCGGCCGCTGGCGGGACGCCGAGAACGACGGCCACGGGCACGAGTTCTTCCCGCGCGAGCTCCGTGCCGACGGCCCGCCGCGCGTCGAAGCGCGGGTCCAGGGCTGGGACCAGAGCAGCATCGACTACCACCACGACTTCCGCTCGCGGTTCCTCCCCCACGGGCGAACGGTGAGCGTGTGGCTCCCGCCGGGGTACGGGGTCCAACCGGACCGCCGGTATCCGGTATTCTATCTCCACGACGGACAAAACCTGTTCGACGCGCACACCGCATTCGGGGGCGTCCCGTGGGGGGCCGACGAGGTGGCCGAGCGCGAGGTCCGCGCCGGGCGCGTGCCGCCGGTCATTCTGGTCGGCGTGGCGAACACCCCGGACCGGCTCCACGAGTACGGACCGCAGCGGTGCGGCCCGAGGCGCGCGCACGACCTCTCGCGCGCGTACGGGCGGTTCCTGGTGGAAGAGGTGAAGCCCTTCATCGACGCCCGCTATCGGACGCGCCCGGACCTCGAACACACCGGGGTGGGCGGCTCCTCAATGGGCGGCCTGATCTCGCTGCACCTCTGCAAGTGGTATCCGGGGGTGTTCGGGCGGTGTGCCGCCCTGTCCCCGTCGCTGTGGTGGGACCGCGAGTACTTTCTGCGGAACGTGACCGTTGCGCCGGAGTGGCTGCGCCGGTGCCGCGTGTGGATCGACGTCGGGCAGTTCGAAAGCTCGTCACGGGTCGGCAGCGCGGCAACGATCCGCCGCACCCGGCGGCTCGCGGGACTGTTTGCCCGACACGGACTGGAAGAGGGAACGGGATACCGTTACGTCGAGGTGCCCGGCGGCACACACAATGAAGTGTCCTGGGGCGCGCGGTTCGACCGCGTGCTGCGGTTCCTGTTCAGCCCGCAAGCACCCCCGCCCGCCTCAATTTAATGCGGGGTGAGCCCCGTGACGGTGCGGACGGTGGTGATCAGTTGGTCGCGGGTGAAGGGCTTGGCGAGGTACCCGTCGGCCCCGTGGCCGGGCACGTCTTCTTCGGACCGGCCACTCATCAACACGACCCGCGTGCGTGGGGCGAGGGTGCGCAGTTCCGCCATCAGCTCGACCCCGGTCCGGTCGGGGAGCGAGACGTCGAGCAGCACCACCTCGAACCGGCACCCACCCGCACCGGCCCGCTGGACCGTTCCGGCCGCGTCGCCGACCTCTTCGACCGCGTACCCGGCGCGTTCGAGCATCACCCGAGCGATCATGCGGATGCTCGGCTCGTCGTCCACCACCAGAACGCGCGGGCGGTTCACCAACGACGAAGGGAGCGGGGTTCGGTCGTCCAAGGCCATTGGGCGTCCTCCTCGGGAGCCAGGGCGACCGCGCACCGGGTGGCCCGGTTACGCGGGTGAGAGTCCGAGTTGCTCCACGATACCTCGGAGCAACTCACGGTCGGAATCAGGTCGGGTCGGGCTTCGGGGGTGCGTGGCACCGCACCCGATCCACCCGCGCAAGTTCAAGAACATTGCCGCCGAGTGCTTGTACGCCGGCACCGGGGCGCGAAACGCCAGGAACCCCAGGTACTGCAACACGTCGTTCAGCTCGTAGTACCTCGCGTCCCCTTGGCGCCAGTACGCGTCGCGCAGCGCAAAAAGGTCAGGGGCGAATGTGCTCAACCCCAGGAGGTAATCGCTGCCATACGCGACCATATCGATGGCCAGATCGTTACCCGTGAAAACCTTGAACTCCGGGCGGACCGCGTCGCGCACGCGGAGCCGCTGCCACTCCGGTTCGCGCCTCAACGAAGAGTGCTTCGCACCGATGCACTGACGCACTCCGAGGAGTTCGCGGAACACATCCAGGGCGTAGATCCGTCCGAACGGGGCGAACATCGTGCCGAGTTCGAACGCGATGAACGAATCACAACCCCGCCCCAGTGCCTCGTAAGCCGCGATCAGTTCGCCATCGGGTAACGCGGTTAACCCGAAACTCTGGAACACAACCGGGGTGCCGCCGCACGCGCTGATCGCGTCGATCGCGCGCTGGTATCTGGTTAAATCGAATGCGGAGCCCAAAAGATCCCCAACAAATGCGCCCGCGACAAAGGGTTTTCCGCCCAGGGCAGAACGGGTTGCGTCCAGAACCGCATTTTTCTGTTCCGGGGTGAGCAGGTTCACGAACCCGGTGTCCATATTTACGGCGGGCACCAAACCGGCTTCGGCGGTCCGCACACAGTGCCGAGTGAACCCCGACCAATCGATCTCACCAGATGCCGTAAATGGGAGCAGGATCGCCGAAATGCCGGTGATCTTCCGTTTGGGACGGAGCAACGGAATCGGGTCGAATGACGGGCCGTCGGTCATCGGAACCTCACCACGAACGTACCGGTGCGGGACATTGTAAAGTTCCCGGAGGATCGCAGTGCGAAGAACTCGGAAGCGGTCACGCGCCTGCAACCGGTGCAGGCTCCGGCCGAGTATAACAAGGGCTCCTACCGATGCGGGGCGAGCTTCACATTTTCTTCATCCTGCTGCGCTGTGAATTCCGTACTGATTAACGCCCCGCAACTTCGTCATGGAGTTGTATTCGAAATTCCAACCCGTTCTGAGTCGCGACTGGAAATGTGTCCCGGGCGCGAACTCGCTACCCCTTCGGGTAACGTCTTCTGGGAGCGATTCTCAACCCCTTCCGAGTGCAAAAAACCTTGAACTCACGTGACTCTTTGTCCACGATTTTTCGGCCCCTACTTTTCTGGGCTGCCGAGCAGCGTCGCTTGTTTTTAATAATTTCTTAACGGAGTGCGCGCCAAGAGCGCGGGTTCTGGGGCCGAGCACCCGCGGGTTGCGCTCGGTGATGGCGCCGCTACTTGATTTTCGGACGCCGACGCGCTGGGTGGGGCTCGCTCAAAATGCTTCGCGGCAGCGGGTCAGCCCGGGGTGCGGCCGTGCGCGTGAGGCCCACCAACCTCGTGAACAAAGCCCCCTTTGCTTTTTGGGACGGTGCGGGCCGCGGAACGGCTGGCCGAAACCGATTGCGCGGGTGGCGCCGGCTCGTGCGGCGCGCCCGACATCGGCACGCGCGGAGAGGAAAAATCGCACGCGCTCGGGGTGCCTCTTGCGGTCAGACTAGAGCCGTCGAGTTCCACCCGAGTGAGGAGGCACCGTGAAGCGATTCGTCTTGGCTGCTGGGCTGGTTGTGGCGGTCGGCCGTTTGGTCAGCGCCCAGCCCGTGCCCACCCCGCCGGCGCCGATCACCCCGGCCCCGGGGCCGCCGGCGGGCAACGTCCAACCCCCACCGATTCACCCGCCGAGTACGCCCCCGGTCCCACCGCCCCCGGTCGCGGTGCAGCCGGCGGTCGAAAATCCGTCGTTCGGGGCGCCCGCGCCGAACGTGTTCGTGCCGCCGGGAACGCCCCCCGGCCCCGCGGTCCCGTTCGTGAAGAGCGGCGGGCTCGTGGTCGGCGTTTACGGCTACTACCCGTATGACTCGGGGCAGTGGCTGCTCGGCGGTACCGACGGGCTGACGCGCCAGAGCGGGGCGTACACGATGGTGTACCCGGAATCGTCGGGTGTGGTTGGTCCGGTGTCGCGCGGCGGTTGGATTCACGGGCGCACCCGCTGCGGCCCGTTCGGGCGCTGAGCGCGCTCAAAGCC
>DASWYH010000019.1:0-2082 GCA_036405095.1 Gemmata sp.
TGATCGGGCTGATCGTCGTTGCCGTGGGGATGCCGTTCGTCGTCACCTACACGGCGATCATGTACTGGACGTTTCGGGGTAAGGTGAAACTCGACGCACACAGCTACTAACCGAGCGGGCGCCAGTAACGCACAGAGGCCCGACCGCTGGTTCGGTCGGGCCTCTGTGCGTTACTGCGAGTGGGTGTGTCAGATCTTCAGCACGCCGGTGCTGTCGCCGAACGACTTCGCGGGGGCGCCCATGCGCTCGAACAGGGCGAGGTACAGGTTCGTGAGCGGGGTGTCGGCCCGCTTCGGGAACACGATGTGGCGCCCGCCGGCGATCGTGCCGCCCCCCTTGCCGGCCACGACGATCGGCAACTCGTCGTGGTTGTGGCGGTCGCCGTCGCCGATCCCGCTGCCGTACACCAGCATCACGTTGTCGAGCAGGCAGGTGCCGTTGGGCTCCTTCACGGCCTTCATCTTGCCGACGAGGTACGCGAACTGCTCCATGTGGAACTTGTTGATCTTCGCGAGCTTTTCGAGCTTCTTCGTGTCGCGGCCGTGGTGCGACAGGTCGTGGTGCCCCTCCGGCACATCGATCATCTTGTACGGGCGGTTGCTCCCGTCGTTCGCGAAGGGCAGGGTGGCGACCCGGGTCAGGTCCGTCTGGAAGGCCAGCACCATCAGGTCGGCCATGAGCCGCATGTGGTCCTGAACGTCGCGCGGGATGCCGGTCGGCGCGGACATGTTCGGCTTCGGCAGCGGGGCCTTGTTCGCCGCACGGGCCTTCTGAATTTGCAGCTCAACCTCGCGGACGCTGGTGAGGTACTCGTCGAGCTTCTTCTGGTCGCCGGCGCCGAGCGTTGCGTTCAGGCCCTTGGCGTCTTCCATTACGAAGTCGAGGACGCTCTTGTTATACAGCTCGCGCTTGGCGCGGGCCGCCGCGAGTTCCTTCGGGTCGGTGCCGCTGAACAGGCGCTCGAACACGGCCTTCGGGTCGCACTCCTTGGCGTTCGGGGTCGATTCCCCGCGCCACGACAGGTTCGAGGAGTACGCGCAGGAGTACCCCGAGTCGCAGTTGCCCGCTTGCTGGCCCCGCTCGATGCCGAGTTCCAGCGACGGGAACCGGGTCTTGTCGCCGATCGTGGTCGCCACGTGCTGGTCGGCCGACATGCCGACGCGGATGTCCGCGCCGTGGGTCTTGCGCGGCTGGCGTCCGGTCAGGAACGCCGACATCGCGCGGGCGTGGTCGCCCGGACCGTCGCCGTTGGCGCGGGCCTTGTCGAGCGCGAGGCCCGAGATCACGTTCACGTACTCTTTGTGCGCGTCGAGCGGCGCGAGTGTGCCGGTGAGTTCCTTCAGTGCGCCGGTGGCGGCGGGCGTCCACTGCGCCATGTTTACGCCGTTGGGCACGTAGCAGAACGCGAGCCGCTTGGGCGCGCCGGCGGCCAGCGAGCCCGCGGGCGCCGCGACCGCGAGCGATTCGAGGAAGGGCAGGGCGATCGCGGTGCCGAGCCCCTTGAGGGCGGTCCGGCGGGAAATCGGTGTCTTCATCGGGAACTCGCTGTGAGACGACCGCCGCCTGCGAGGGCGGGGCGGGTGGGTAGTTCTGGTCGGGAGATCGTTGCGGGTCGCCCCTGGCCACAAGGGCGGGGGCACCGGGTTATTCGCTGCGTTTGCCCTTGCGCTTCTGGAACGGGTCTGATTTCACGACCGCCAGCACCAGCGCCGAGAACTTGTCCCCGCTGTCTTTTGAGGCCTTCGTGATCTCGTCCAGCGCACATTTATCGTAATACTCTAACCCGCGGCCCAATCCGAACGTAAGCAATTTTTCCGCGAAACACGCGCGGAACAGGTCGGCTTTGCCGAGCAGCACCTTGCGCAGTTCGGCCGGGCCGTTGAACTTCACCCCGCCCGGCAGCTCGCCGCTCGAATCCACGGGCTTCTTGTTGTCCTGGGTGCGCCACCCGCCGATGCCGTCGAAGTTCTCCAGCCCGAACCCAAGCGGGTCGAGCTTGGCGTGGCAGGTGGCGCAGCTCGGGTTCGCCCGGTGCTGCTCCATCTGCTCGCGGAGCGTGCCCTTCAGTTGGCCGGTCGGGGG
>DASWYH010000020.1:0-8568 GCA_036405095.1 Gemmata sp.
CGCGCAAGCCTGCAATCTGACCATGAAAGGTCGGATGCAGGACGGGCTCGCGGTGGACCGACAACTGGTTCACGTCCGCCCGCACGACCCGACGGCGCATTACAACCTGGCGTGCCGGTACGCGCTGCTCAAGCAGCGCGACAAGGCGCTCACGGCGCTCCGCAAGGCGGTCGAGCTGGGCTACCGCGACTTCGAGTTCATGCAAGAGGACCACGACCTCGATTCGATCCGCAAAGACCCGCGGTTCCGCAAACTGGTGAAAGAATACAAGGATCAATAGGGGGCGCCGTGATGTGCGCCAAATAACTCTCCTCCATGACCCCACCCTTCACCTCGCCCGCGTCCGATGACGCCCGCGCCGCGTTTGCGGCCAAGCCCCGCGGTTTGGTCGATAAGGTGATGTCGGTGCGTGAGGCCGTGGCGCGGTTCGTGCGCGACGGGGACTACTTCGCCACCGGCGGGTTCGGTGCGAACCGCATCCCCGCGGCCGTGTGTCACGAGATCGTGCGCCAGCGGCGCCAGAACCTCGGCTTCTCGGGTCACACCACCACTCACGATTTTCAGATCCTCTGTGCCGGGAACCTCACGGGCCGCGGCCAGCTGCTCGCGCGCGTCGATGCGGCGTACGTTGTGGGGCTGGAGGCCCGCGGGCTGTCGGCGCACGCCCGGAAGGTGATGGAGTCCGGCGCGGTGGAGGTGGCGGAGTGGTCGAACTACACGCTCGCGCTGCGGTACACCGCCGCTGCGATGGGCGTCCCCTTCGTGCCGGCCCGGTCGCTGCTGGGAACGGACACGTTCGCCCACAGCGCGGCGAAGGAGGTTCAGTGCCCGTTCACGGGCGAGAAGCTGGTTGCGGTGCCGGCCCTGTACCCGGACGTGGCCGCGATCCACGTTCACGAAGCCGACCGCTACGGCAACTGCCGCTTCACCGGAACGTCGGTCGCGGACGTGGACCTCGCGCGCGCGGCCAAGCGGGTCATCATCACCTGCGAGCGCCTGGTCCCGCACGACGAGATGCGCCGGGAGCCGCACCGCACGCAGATCCCGTTCCTGTGTGTGGACGCGGTGTGTGAGGTGCCTTACGGGAGCTACCCGGGTAACATGCCCGGCGAGTACTTCTCCGACGAGGACCACCTCAAGCTCTGGATGGAGGTCGAAAAAGACCCCACCGCGTATGCCCAGTTCCTCGAAGACCACATTTTCGGCGTGAGCGACTTCGCCGAGTACCTCGACCGGTGCGGCGGGCTGAAGCGGCTCCAGGCGCTGCGCCAGCGCGAGCTGCTCCTGCACCTGGGGACGTGATACCAGCTCCCGTAGTTCCGAGCCGCTCGCGTTCGGGCGCCGACGGCCTCGAGCCCGTGAGGGCATCGGGCCGTGGCCCGGGGCGCAAGTGGACATGTGGTATGCGCCACAAACTCGCACCCGTGCGGGATAAACTTCTTGTAGCGCCGCCCGCGGGGCACTTGACGGGTTCGCCGGAAGCTGTCAGGCTGAAAGGATTCCTGTCGCCGGCGCCGTTTCAGGGGACAACTGATGAGCATTCGGGTGGCAGCCGCCCTTGCGGGACTCCTTATCTCGGTTGGCCTCACCGCTCGCGCCCAGGAGCCAAAAGGGGGAGAACTCGAACCGACGATCATCTCGGCGTCTCGAACCGTCATCCGCGGCGGGCAGAATTCGAACGTGGTGCCGTCCCCGCTCCGCGCGCAACTCGTCGTGGACAACCGGTACCCGCCGAAGGTGAAGCCGCCCAAGGACGACGGCGACCGTGACCCCCGCGACCGCACCGGGAAGATGCACTGCCTCGTGTGCGAGCACGGGCTGTCGCCGGTGGTCGCGATTTTCGTCCGCGGCGACGTTTCAAAGGTCGGCGCCACCGACGGCCTGAGCAAACTCATCAAAGGGGCCGACGCGCTGATCCCGAAGTACCGGTCCGACAAGTTGTCCGCGTTCGTGATGTTCTTGAAGCTCGACGGCGGAACGAAGGCCGTAACCGTAAAGGGCGAAGACGGGAGCGATACGAAAGTCGCGATCGACCTCGAATACCCGCACGACGAGGTGCGCGACGCGAAGGCCGCCGAGGTGCGGACCTACGCGGGGGTGGTGAACACCGAGAACGTGCCGTTCGGGCTGCTCGCCGATAAGTCCGCGGCCATCCGCGCGTTCGCGATCGATGACATGGTGCCCGTGACGGTCATCATTTACAACCGGTTGCGGACCGTTCAGCGGTGGGAACTGAAGTCGGATGAACTGACCGACGAGAAGATCACCGAAATCCTCGCCGCGACCGAAGCCATGACCCGCGGGAAGAAATAGGGAACCGTTTCAGGCTCTCGCGGCCCCGGCGGCGAGAGCCCGGAGCGATTGGAGGAACGGCTTCAGCACCTCTTCGGGGTACAGCACCCACGGATAATCGCGCCGCCGGAGGATCGCGTTCGCGGCCACTTCGGCCCTCACGCGCCGGAGCTCGGTTTCGGCCACAGGCACTTCATTCGCGGCGCCCTCTCGCAGCTTTTCTTTCACGTTCCGAAGTGCCCGGAACCACTCGCGCCGCGCCGCGTGAGCGCCGCGGGCCGGTTCCCGCGCGGTCAGGGCCGCGTGCTCCCGCACGAGCCCGGCGTCAGCGGTTGGGAGCGCGTGCGGGTTCCAGCGCAGGTCGCGCGCCCGCCGCTCGGCCACGTGGAGGTCGTGCGCGGTGGCCGGGAACGCCGGGAGCGGTAGATGCAGCGTGGCGGACAGCACCTGGTACGCCGGCGGTTCGATGCCGAAGTAGCCGCGGATGAGAGCGTCGGTGACCTCGTCGTATTTCCCGCCGCCGATCCCGTGGATGAAGAAGTCCCCGAGGCACACGCGGGCGAACAGCGTGAGCGTGAGCGCCCGCGGGCGCAGCAGCTTCACGTCGCTCGCCGGGGTCGCGCGTTGGCGCCTGCCGGCACCCGTGCGCACCCAGAACGGCGCCTCGCCTTCCGCCAGTTCCGGGGCCGGGTGGTTCGTGCTCCGGACGCCGTTCGCCGTGCGGTACGCGCGAACCGCGGCGTTGTAAACGGCGCGGAACCGCGGCAGGTCGCCGAGAACGTGCCCCGCGAAGCGCACGAACGCCTGTGTTTGCGAAAGTCGGCTCACGGGCAGTTCGAGGTTGTCACAGCCCCATTCGCGCTCGTACCTCTGGCGCAACTGCGAGAACCGCTCGCCGATCGGTTCGGTCGGGTGGTGGTGGACGACCCCGGGCCAGGCGCGCCGGAGCAGCGGTTCGTACCCCCAGTTCGCCCACAGCGGTTGGGCCCGGTGGGCGAACGACTCGAAGGCGCGCGCGCCGCCCGCGCCTTCGACCCGCCGGTCTTCGTAAGGGACTTCGCCGCTGAACGTGTCGAACGCGAGACTTTCGAGCCGCACGGAGGCGGCGGTGCGGTCGCGAAACGTGGGGAACCGGATCGCGGTACTTTTGAGGGTGTCGTTATCGACGATCAGGTTGAGCGGAACGCCGTTCAGCCGGTGTGCGAGGCCGTTGAGCGCGAAGTTCTTCACCCACACGCCCGGGTGCGACAACTCGGGCTGGTGGCCGGCGAGGAGCAGCGGCCCCGGTGGCGCGCTGCCGCTTCTCGGGAGCGGGGGGCCGCTCACTTCGTGGGCAAGCCCCAGGGCCTCGTGCCGCGCGAGCGCCCGCAACTCGTGCAGCGGGAGCCCGCCCACGCGCACGTCCCGGCGGTCGAGCCGCTCGCGGTTCGCTGCAACGAGTCCGGGGACCGCGTCGAACCCGGGCTCGGCCAGGACCGCACCGTTCGCCTGTGGGGCACGAACGCGCGCCGGCATCAGCGCGACCCCGGGCACGGGCAGCGCGGGACCGCCCGCGGGGCCGGCAGCACGTCGCGTTCCGCGGAAGCGAGCACCGCGCGGTAATACGCGAGCCGCTGATCGGGGTCGTTCATGACCCCGCCGAACGCGCGGGTCGGGTCGAGGTACAGGCGCGGAACGCCGATCTCCTTCACGCGGAGCCCCTGTCGCGCGGCCTGCACCCAGAGCTGCAGCGGCATCCCCCACCCGCGCTCGGTGATGTTCAGCTTCTCGAGAGCACTGCGCCGGTACGCTTTGAACCCGCAGAACGCGTCCGTGAGGTCGAACCCGTAGCGGCCGTTGATCTCGCGCGTGATGGTCGCGTTGATGAACCGGCGGTCCGTTGGCGCCGGGGTGTCCTGGCGGAAGTCGCGGTAGTACCGCGAGCCCGAAACGATGTCGCAATCGTGGATCGCTTCGAGCAGCACCGGGATGCGCTCGGGCTGGTGCTGGCCGTCGCAGTCCATCGTGACCAGCACGTCAAAATCACTGTCGCGCGCGAAATCGAACGCCGAGATCAGCGCGGCCCCGTACCCGCGGTTCTGCGGGTGGTCGACGCGCGCGAGGTGGGGTTCGCGGTCGAGGAGCTCGGCGGTGCCGTCGGTGGAGCCGTCGTTGACGACGAGGATGTCGGGCGTGTACTGCCGCACCTCCGCGAGCACGCTGCGGACGTGGCGGGCCTCGTTGTACACCGGGATCGCGGTGAGTACGCGCATGGATTGGCCTTGGGACGCGGTGCGAGTCGGGCTATCGCATTGTAGCCGCAAGCAGCGTACCAAAACAAACCGGCAGGAGCGGCCGACCTTTCACCCGTTCGCGGGGAGCGCCGCGGGGCCACCGGGACGCCGCAAGCGGTGCCCCTTGCAACCGGGTTGTGCAGAATCTGTTCATGACGGTTAGCCCGGTACCGGCGCCGACCCGCGGCCCCCGAATCCGTACCAAAACACCATGCTCACCGTTACACGCAAGCTGCTGGAACTGATCCGCTTCAGCCACACGGTTTTTGCCCTGCCGTTCGCCGTCCTCGCGGCGGCGCTCGCGTGGCGGGACGAGCGGTTCCGCTGGACCGACCTGCTCGGCATCGTCCTCTGCATGGTGTTCTCGCGCAGCGCCGCGATGGCGTTCAACCGCATCGTCGATCGGCACATCGACGCCCGGAACCCGCGCACCGCCGGGCGCCACCTCCCCGCCGGCACGCTGGGGGTCGGGACCGTGTGGCTCTTCACGCTGCTGTGCTGTGCGGGGTTCGTGGGGGCCACCGTGCTCTTTTACGCGCGCGAGCCGTCGAACCCGTGGCCCCTCTACCTCGCGCTCCCGACGCTACTGTTCGTGACGGGCTACTCGCTCGCCAAGCGGTTCACCAGCCTCGCGCACTTCTGGCTCGGCGCCGCGCTCATGCTCGCCCCGGTGGCCGCGTGGGTCGCGATCCGGGGCTTCACCGAAATGGCCGTCCCCCTCTTGCTCGGCGGCGCGGTCGCGTTCTGGGTGGCGGGGTTCGACATCTTCTACGCCTGCCAGGACGCGCAGTTCGATAAAGAAGCGGGCCTGCACAGCGTCCCGGCCCGGTTCGGCGTGCCCACCAGTTTGCGCGTCGCCGCGGGGTGCCACGCGGTGATGTTCGCGCTCCTCGTGGGGCTGCACCTCGCCTCGCCGCACCTCGGGGGCGTGTTCCTCGCGGGCCTGGGGGCGGTCGGCGCGCTCCTGGTGTACGAGCACCGCCTGGTGCGCCCCGACGACCTGAGCCGCGTGAACCGCGCGTTCTTCCACGTCAACGGGGTCATCAGCCTGGGGCTGCTCGCGGTGGTGCTCGTGCAGCTCGCGGTGCGGTAGCGGTTCGCGCGCCCGCACGGTATGGTAAACCGGAAGCCATCGACCGCCTTGGGGGCCGAAGCATGAGTACCGCCGAACTGTCGCCCGAAGCGCCGCGGAAGATCGAGAACACCCCCGGGCGCCTCGGCACCTGGCCCGTCAACTCCGCCGTCGCGCGGATCGGCACCCCGTGGAACCGGCGGCTCTCGAAAGCCGCGCTCCTCATTTCCGGGGTCCGGCACTTCGAGAAGCTGCACGCGGACGTGTCCGACGACCGGCTCCTCGAACTCAGCATGGCCCTGCGCGGCAAGGCCCGCGGCAAGTGGGACCTGGACAAGCTCCTGCCGGAAGCGTTCGGGCTGGTGTCGGTGGCGATCCAGCGGGCGCTCGGCATCCGGCCGTTCGACGTGCAACTGGCCGCCGGCGCGGTGATGCACTTCGGCGGGCTCGTCGAGCTGTCGACCGGGGAGGGCAAGACCGTCAGCGCGTCGGCCCCGGCGTACCTCAACGCGCTCTCCGGGAAGGGCGTTCACGTCACGACGGTCAACGACTACCTCGCGAAGCGCGACGCGGAGTGGATCGGGCCGGTGTACCAGAAACTGGGCATGACCGTCGGCGTGCTCCAACAGAAGATGGACGAGACCGCCCGGGTGAGCGCGTACAAGGCCGACATCACCTACGGCACCGCGGCCGAGTTCGGGTTCGACTTCCTCCGCGACCGGCTCAAGTTGCGCGGCGGGCAGGCGAACGCGGCCCCGTTCTGGGCCGCGTGGACCGGCGGCGGTGGGCGGCTCGACCCGCGCGTCCAGCGGACCCTCCACTACGCCATCGTGGACGAGGCCGACAGCATCTTCGTGGACGAGGCGAAGACCCCGCTCATCATCGCGAACCCCACCCGGCCGGCCGAACCGGACGAGCAGGTGGTGTTCAAGTGGGCCGACAACCTCGCGCGCGAGATGCGGCGGGACCAGCACTTCGTGATGAACGCCAAGAAGGACAAGATCGAGCTGACGGACGCGGGGAAGCACCTCGTGCGGTACTCCAACCCGCCGACCGGGAAGCACGCGAAGGCGATGGACAAGCTGCTCGAAGCGGTCGAGCGCGGGCTCCAGGCGCACTACCGGTTCATGCGCGACCACCACTACATGGTGAGCAGCGAGAACAAGATCGTCATCATCGACGAGGGGACCGGGCGCCCGATGCCCGACCGGCACTGGCGCGACGGGCTGCACCAGGCGGTCGAGGCCAAGGAGCGGGTGCAGATCAACATGCCCAGCTCCCACGCGGCCCAGATCACGTTCCAGAACTTCTACCGGCTGTACGAGAAGCTCGCGGGCATGTCCGGGACGCTGCTACCGAACTTCTGGGAGATGCGCAAGGTGTACCGGCGGTGGACCACGAAGGTGCCCACGAACAAGCCGAACCGCCGGGTCAACCTCCCGGACCTCGTGTTCCCCACCGAAGCGGCGAAGTTCGATGCGGTGGTGCGCAAGACGCAGGAGATGCTCGCGTCCGGGCGCCCGGTGCTGATCGGCACCCGCACCGTGGACGCGTCGAAAAAGATCAGCGCGCTGCTGACGGCCGTGGGGGTGCCGCACCGGGTGCTGAACGCGGAACAGAACCAGAACGAGGCCGAAGTGGTGGCCGCCGCCGGGCAGCCGGGGACGGTGACGGTGGCCACGAACATGGCCGGGCGCGGGACCGACATCAAGCTCGGGCCGGGGGTCGCCGAGAACGGCGGCCTCCACGTGATCGGGACCGAGCGCCACGAGGCCGAGCGCATCGACCGGCAGCTGATCGGGCGCGCCGGGCGCCAGGGCGACCCGGGGAGCGCGCAGTTCATGCTCTCGCTCGAAGACCAGTTGCTCGAAGGTTTGGGGGCGGCGAAGCAGCGGGAGCTCGAAGACCTCGGCCGGGCCGGCGGGAGCCGCGACTGGGACTCTTACGCCCCGCTGTTCCGGCAGGCCCAGAAGCGCGTCGAGGCGCGGCACTACCGGCAGCGGCTCGACCTGATGAACTACGACAAACAGCGCCAGGAGATGCTCCAGGACCTGGGCGCCGACCCGTACGTGGACTGAGGGCCTCGCGCGCCCGTCCGAACGGGGGCGCCCGGGCCGCGGGCCCGGCGGGGGCGCGGTCACCGGTTCGGCGATGCCGCTCGTGCCGATGCGGATACGGACGTCGTTCGCGTCCGGCCCGGGAACTCGGAGGCCCCCCCGCGGGGCCGACGGCACCACGCGACCCGCTCACCCGGGAAACCGGTTCGCTCCGCCGCCGCTCAGCCGGGATTGACCACGGGGGGCGCGGCGGCTATGAGGGCGGAAACCTTCAATCCGGCGATGGGCGTGCGAACCGATGCGGGCGTGCATGACAATTTTGGTGGCCTGCGCGGCCGCGAGCGGGTGCCTGACTCGCGGCGAGCGCCCGCCCCCGAATTCCATCGCGCGCTCGCTCGCGCCGGTGCAGCAGACCGAAGGGGTCTACCTGGAATCGGTCGTCCTCGAACGGCCGCTCGGGGACCGGTTCCTGGACCGCGACCTGTGGGCCACCGCGCTGCCGGTCGGGACGCCCGAAATTCAAGTTCTGCTCAGCGAAAACGGGCTCCGTGTGGGCGTCCTCGCGGGCACGCTCCCGCCGCGGTTCCAAACGCTCCTCGAGTCCGAAAGTGAGGCGCTCAGCGGGCGCGGGCTCACGTTCGCGAGCCGGACCGAGGACGTGCTCCCCACCAGCGGGCCGCACGAGAGGTGCGAGTTCCGGTTGCTCACGGACCTCGCGGGAACGCGCGCTCCGGTCGCCCTCGAACAGGCCCGGTGCGGCGTCCTGGTGCGCCCGGAACCGATGCCCGATCACCGGGTGCGGATGACGTGCGAGCCACGAATCCAGCACGGCGAGCGGCGCGAGTGGTTGCGGCCTTCTGCCGACGGGACCGGG
>DASWYH010000021.1:0-4992 GCA_036405095.1 Gemmata sp.
ACCACACTCGGAGCCGCACGCGCGCTCGCCGGCGAGGGCTTCCGCCCGGTTGCGCTGAACTTCGCCTCGGCCCGGCACCCGGGCGGCGGGTTCCTGGGCGGCGCCCGCGCGCAGGAAGAGTCCCTTTGCCGCGCTTCGGCCCTGTACGCGTGCATCAACGGTAACCCGATGTACCGCGACCACGCGCACGCGAGCGGCGGGTTCTACACGAACTACGCCATCTACTCGCCCGCGATCCCGGTGTTCAAGGACGACGAAGGCGACCTCCTCGATGAACCGTACCTGTGCGCGTTCGTAACTTCGCCCGCCGTGAACGTCGGCGCGATCCGCGACGCCGAGCGGCGCCTGGTGCACAACGAGATGCGCGAGCGGATCGAAAAGGTGTTGGCGCTCATGGCCGGCCACGGGCACGATGCGGCCGTCCTGGGCGCGTGGGGCTGCGGGGTGTTCAAAAACGATCCCGAACAGATCGCGGACCTGTTCGCGAAGGCGCTACGGGGCCGGTTCAGCGGGTGCTTCGCGAGGGTCGTGTTCGCGGTGCTCGATTCGTCCGACGGGAAGCGGTTCATCGGGCCGTTCGAGCAGCGGTTCCGCTCGTGAAGGCACCGGGCTTGCGAACGGGCACCTGAGCTGCGAGCAGCGGGGCGGCCCCGTCGGCGCGGAACCGCTGAGGGCCGCGCCCGCGCAAGCCCACCCAAATCCCACACCGCGTGATCCTCGTGGTGTTGCATTCCGGGGGGCGCAACACAACGGCGCGGGCCCCTGATAGCCCGGTTCTTGGGCTCTGGCCCGAGCACCTCTGCCGGCCGCTTGTGACTCGAGGCCTAATGCTTCTCGCGCTTCGGGCGCGATTGGATGTCGAACAGCCCGAAGATCTCGTCCTCGCTCAGCCCCAGCGCCGCCGGCTTGTCGGCCTGGTTCAACAGGTCGTTGAACACCTTGCGCTTGGCTTCGAGGATGTCCGCGATGCGGTGCTCGATGGTGCCGCCGCTGAGGAACCGCGTCACCGTGACCGGGTGCTTCTGCCCCAGCCGGTGCGCCCGGTTGATCGCCTGGTCCTCTACCGCCGGGTTCCACCAGCGATCGAACAGGAACACGTAGTTCGTGAACTGGAGGTTCAGCCCGACGCTCCCGGTGCCGTAGCTCATCAGGAGCACGTGCGCGTCCGGGTCGGCCTTGAAGCGGTCGAGAATGGGGGTGCGCTGCTGCTGCGGGATCTTGCCGTGGTACTGGAGCGCCCCGTACTTGGAGAGCGCCTTCGCGAGCACCTCCAGGGGCTCCACCCACTGCGAGAAGATGATCGCCTTGCGCCCGCTCTCGGCCACCTCTTCCATGTCGGAGAGGAGCTGGGTCAGCTTCGCGCTCTCCCCGGTCAGGGGGTCGAAGTTGCAAATCATCTTCAGCCGCATCACGAGCTGGAACACGTGCTGCACGGTGATCGTGTCGCCCAGTTCGTTCAGGTGGATGACCCCGTCGTTCTCGGCCCGCGCGTAGGCCGCGCGCTGGGCCGGTGTGAGTTCCACTTCGAGGTCGCGGACCACCTTCGGCGGCATGTCAGTGAGCACGTCGTCCTTCGTGCGCCGGAGGATCAGGTCCGAGGTGTACTGCGGGATGCGGCGGGCGGGCGTTTCCGCCGGGATGCGGTCCGGGTCCACGAAGCTGAAGATGTTCACCAGGTCGTCGGGGTGGTTCTCAACGGGCGTGCCGGTGAGCGCCCAACTGCGGCTCCGGTTCAGCGACCGCACCACCTGGGCCGTTTTGGACTCCTTGTTCTTGATCCGCTGGGCCTCATCGAGAACCACGGCGTCGAAGAAGACGCGCTTGTCGCACGCGAGGTCGCAGTCGCGCGTGAGGGTCTCGTAGTTGATCAGCTTCAGCGGGCAGTTGGAAACGAGCCAGGTGCTCCGGCGCTGCTCGGGGTCGCCCTCGAACGCCTCGAACGGCACGTCGGGCGCCCACATCTTGAGTTCGCGCGCCCAGTTGTGCATGAGCGGCTTCGGGCACACCACCAGGGCGCGCTTGATGTCCCCGGAGTGGAACAGCAGGCGCAGGGTGAGGATCGCCTGCGCGGTTTTCCCGAGCCCCATCTCGTCCGCGAGCATCGCGTGATGCCGGGGCATCAAAAACGCAATGCCCTCGAGCTGGTACGGGTACGGCTCGAACGGCACTTCGAGTTGCCGCCCGTCGAACAGCCCGTCGAGCGGCGGCTGGAGGAGGTACAGCAGCCGGTCCTTAAAGAGGACGGTGTCCGCGGTGGGCTTCGGCCGGATGCGGGGCTTCGCCGGCTCCTGGTGGTCCGGGAGCGCGGGCAGCGGGAGCGACTGGCGCCCGACCTTCGGTTCGCTCTCGGGCCGCGGCAGCGGGGAGTACTCCTGGGGGGGCGCCGGGAACTTCCAGCCCTCAGTTGTGACGCTCAGTTCGAGCCGCCCGAGCGACCGCACCCAGGGGGCGTCCGTGAGGAGGCGGGCCTCGCGCACGTTCGGTTCGAGCGAGTGATCGAGCTTCGGGAGGGAGAACGTTTCGACCACCAGGTCCGAACCGCCCCCCGCGACCCATTCACCCAAAACGAGCGGCCCTGGGCCTTCCGCGGCCACACTCACTTCGGGACCGGCGGGGGCGCCCACGGGCTCGTGCCGGCCCGTTGTCGGGGGCGCCGGGTGGAACTCGTCCGCGAACAGCTCCTGCCCCAGCGCGAGCGCCGGCGGAACGGGATCTGCACCCTCTGAATCAAGCCGCGGCACGGTTCGTAACCCCCATCTTGCGGGCCTCGCTGACGGCCTCGCGAACCCGGGCGAACGGTTCGGACAAATCGACCGCCGAATCGACGCGGGCGAGCAACTGGTCCACGGCCTCGCGGTCCCCTGCGAAGCGCGCGGGGAGGATCAGCCCTCCCGGGGTGCGGGGGTGCGGCACCGAAACCGTGTCCGGCGGCAGCGCCCCCGGCGGACAGATCGCCACTACGGGCACTTCGATGCGCCCGCGCAGCGCGAGCACCGGGAGCGAATCGGTAACGATGAGATCGGGTTTCGTGGCGGTTTTCTCCACGAGCGTCTTACCGATTACGTCGGCGTGCAGGTACTCCGTGAGCGTCGGGCCGTAGAGCGCGGCCTGAACCCGGTTGGGCTGCACGGCGGTGGTCAGGCGGAACTCGAGCGGGCGGCCCCACCCGTTGGTGACCAGATACCCCCCGAGCCAGCCGGTCTGGTCCTGGAGCACCGCGAGGAACCCGACGGCCAGCGGTCCGGACGGTTTCGACGAAGCGGCCTGAATTGTCACGATGAAAGATCCCCGAGCCTCGAAAGAGTCTATCGTGTAGCACCTCCCCCATCGGCGCAAGCGGAGTTGGTAATTCAGGCAGGTTCGAGTGGAGTCAGCGATTGGGGCTGCTCCGGGAGCGCCGGCCGGTACGGGTTGCGCAGCTTATCGGGTCCGCTGGGATGAACATCAAAGTGAACCGCGCCGATCTATCACATCGCAAATGAACGTTTGCGGTGAAGTCGCGCTTCCGAATCGGCCGGGAAGGTGTAGAACAACAGAAAGGGAAGAACGTGTGGGCGCGGTTCGCGGAACGAACGAGATCAAGTAACAGTGCCCTTTCTTGATCCCGTTTGTCCTGTTAATCCGGCCCGGCGCTCTCCCGGCGAGCCCGCGACCACCATTGCAAGGTTCCGAGATGTCCGACGAAACCGCACCGAAGCTCTCTCCCGTCGAAGGCCACAAAGGGGAGGGGCGATACCTTCGCGGCACGCTGCCCGAAGAGATCGCCGACCCGTCCGTGGACCACCTGAGCGACGCGAACAAGAGCCTGATCAAGTTCCACGGGAGCTACGAGCAGGAGGACCGCGACGCGCGCAAGGCGCGCTCGAAGGCGGGCGTGGGGAAGGCGTACATGTTCATGATCCGGCTGAAGATGCCGGGCGGGAAGCTCACCGCGGACCAGTGGCTCGCGCTGGACGACATCGCGGGCCAGTACGCGAACGGCACGCTGCGCCTCACGACGCGCCAGAGCATCCAGTTCCACGGGGTGCTGAAGGGCAACCTCAAAGCGACGATGGCGGGGATCAACGCCTCGCTGGTGACGACGCTCGGCGGGTGCGGGGACGTGAACCGCAACGTGCTGTCGTGCCCGGCGCCGCTCCCCGACCCGACGCGGGCGCAGATGATGCGCGACTGCGACGCGGTGGCCGAGCACCTCGCGCCGAAGGCGGGCAAGCAGACGTACCACGAGATCTGGCTCAACGGCGAGCCCGCGAAGTTCACCGACAACCCGGAGGTCGATGAGCCGATTTACGGGAAGACGTACCTGCCGCGCAAGTTCAAGGTGGCGTTCGCGCTGCCGCACGACAACTGCACCGACATCCTCGCGCAGTGTCTCGGGTTCCTCGCGGTCACCGAGAACGGCCAACCGGTCGGCTACAACCTGTTCGCCGGCGGGGGCCAAGGACAATCGAACGCGAACCCCGACACGTACCCGCTTCTGGCGCAACCGGTGGGCTTCATTACACTCGGCGAGGTGCTCCCGGCCGCGGAGGGGATCATCAAGCTGTTCCGCGACCACGGCGACCGCACCAACCGCAAGCGCGCGCGCCTCAAGTACGTGATGCGGGACTGGGGGGTGGAGAAGTTCCGCGACGTGTTCTATCGCGACTACTTCAAGGGCGAGCGGCGCGCCCCGCGCGAGGTGGCAATCACGGGGCTCGACCTGCACCACGGCTGGCAGAGCATGGGCGGCGGTCAGCACTTCCTCGGTCTGTCCGTGGAGAACGGCCGCATCAAGGACGAAGGGGCGCTGCGGCTCCGCAGCGGGCTGCGTGCGATCATCGCGAAGTACAAGCCGGACGTCCGCGTCACCGCCCAGCAGGACATCATGTTGTGCGGGTTGACGATGGACCAGCGCGCGGGCGTCGATTCGATGCTGAGTGAGTACGGCATTTCGCGGCCCGAAACGCTGTCGCAGGTCCAGCGCTGGAGCATGGCGTGCCCGGCGGTCCC
>DASWYH010000022.1:0-4367 GCA_036405095.1 Gemmata sp.
TGACCAACAAGACCCAGTTCACCTTCGACGGGGTGAAGAACGACATCGCGACGATCAAGACCACCGCGGACGTGACGTTCAAGACCGGCGAGGGGAGCGACGCGTTCCCGTTCAAGGTGACCAAGGCCGACCTCAAGAGCGACGACGTGAAGGGCACCATCCTGTTCGACACCAAGGCCGGGCGCCTGAAGTCGCAGTCCACCGTGATGAAACTGAACGGCACGCTGACGATCGAGATCCAGAACCAGCAGATCGACGCCGAGATCGACCAGAAGGCCACAACGAAGGTCGAGATCAGCACGAAGAACCCCGTTAAGGATTGATCCGCCGGACCGCTCGCACCGGAACTTATACACGTTCCGGTCGCGGGCGCCCGTTTTGGGCTCCGTGGGACAGGCCCGGCCCGCCGGCCCATTTTCTTGCGAGCGCCCGCCGACCTTCTTGCGGTTCGGCTCCGTTCTCCCTTACAATCACTTCTCCCCGCCGCTCTCCACGCACGGTTAGGCCGCCATGCGCACGTGGTTCCGTAACGTCTACCTCGCGACGGTCACGCTCGCGTCCGGGATGTACATCACGCTGTGGTACTTCGTGCAGTCGTTCCGGCGCGGCCCGTTCACCAAGCCGTTCGCGTACCCGGAGCAACCGGTGCCGATCCGCCCGCGGTATCGTGGGTTCCACCGGTTCGACCTCACGACGTGTATCGGGTGCGACAAGTGCGCGCGGGCGTGCCCGGTGGACTGCATCTACATCGAGAAAGAAAAAGCCCCCCCGCCCGTGAAGGGGTTCGTGGTCACCGGGTTCAAGATCGACTACACGAAGTGCATGTTTTGCGCGCTGTGTGTCGATCCCTGCCCGGTGGACTGCATCTTCATGGGGTCGAACCACGACATCAGCACCTACACCCGCGACGGGTGCGTCGTTGACTACGCGAAACTGCCGCTGGGGGTGGCGTGGGGCCAGGCGACGCTGAACCCGACCGCGGTACAAGAGTCGAAGCGGATCAGCCTGCCCGTGTGGACGAAAACCGCCGACGCGCCGAAGCCCGCGCCTGACGGGAAACCGACAACGTAGAAAGTGGCATCGTGCGAACCGAACTGGAGATCTACGGCACGAATCAGCCGTACACGCTGGTTGTTGAGCCGGGGGCGCAGGAGTTTCGGATCAACCCCGGCGATCAGTGCCGGTTGGTTGCGGTCCACGACACCGAACCGGCGGCGTTCGGTCTCGACCACCGCCCCGAGTACCTCGTCGTGTGGATCAACCGCGGCGGGGCAACGTTCGAGTTCTGGCGCGGCAACGAACGCGAAACGTGAGGCGACCCCGAGACCATGACTACCCTGGTGCTCTTCGTCCTGATCTTCCTCGCCGCGGGGTTCACCCTGCTCGCGGCCAATTTGGTGCTCGGGCGGCTGGTCCGGCCCGAACTCCCGAGCGCGGGCAAGGCGGAGGTGTACGAGTGCGGCGAGCAACCCACCGGCCCCGCGTGGATTCAGTTCGACCTGCGGTTCTACGTGGTCGCGCTGCTGTTCGTGATCTTCGACGTGGAGCTGGCGTTCTTCTTCCCGTGGGCGGTGGTGTTCGGGAGCGCCGTGCGCTCCGCCGACGAATCGCAGCCGGCGGAGGTGCGGGTCGAAGCCGCTGCGAACCTGCAACCGCAAGGGGACCGCGCCCCGGGCGAGCCGATCGCACCGCCGCAGCCGGGCGCGGCGCGGGCGCTCGCGTGGGTCGCGTTCGCCGACATCGCGGTGTTCTTCGGCGTGCTGCTGGTCGGGTTCGCGTACCTGTGGCGGCGCGGCGACCTCGAATGGGTGCGGAGCATGGCCGCTCACGCGCCGGACACAGGCGCGGAACGACCGGGCGCCGGGGAGGTGCGAAGTGGGGCTGCTTGATAACGCGCTGCGCGACGGGTTCATGGCGACGAACCTCGAGTTCGCCATCAACTGGGCGCGGGAATCGTCGCTGTGGCCGATGACATTCGGCCTGGCGTGCTGCGCCATCGAGATGATGGCGACCGGCGCGCCGCGGTTCGACATCGACCGCTTCGGGGCCGGCGCGTTCCGGGCGTCCCCGCGGCAGGCGGACCTGATGATCGTGGCCGGGACCGTGAACCTCAAAATGGCCGAGCGGGTGCGGCGCCTGTACAACCAGATGCCGGACCCCAAGTTCGTGATCGCAATGGGCGCCTGCACCTGCGGCGGCGGGCCGTACTACAAGTACGGGTACAACGTCGCGAAGGGCGTCGATCTGATCGTTCCGGTCGATGTGTACGTGCCCGGGTGCCCGCCGCGCCCGGAGGCGCTCCTCGAAGGGCTCATGCGCGTCCAGGACAAGGTGCGGAAGATGCGCGACCTCACGAAGGGCGACCTCGCCGCACTCCCGGTGCCCGCGCGAACGGGGCGCGTGGCGCTGCCGCCCGAGTTGGCGGACCCGACGCAGGCGGTCGAGTTCCTGAAAGACAACAAGGAGCGCGCCAAGCCGGTGAAGTGAACCGGAGGCCGGCCCGCACCGTTGCAGCTCGCACTCTGGCGCGGGCGGCTCGTGGTACGATTCAGTTCGGAGGGGCCGTCATGCCGATGCGCGATCACTTCCGTCCCCCGCTGGATGACATCACCTCGTGGGAGGGGCTCCACGGCGGATGGCCGATGGTGATTGTTCAACAGTTGCGCAACCAGTTGCCCGACGGATACGTCGCCGAGCCGCGTGTTCACATCGGGGCGCCCGTTGAAATCGATGTCGCGGCGTTCGAGAAGGACGCCCCCGGAGCCTTCACCGGGAGCGCCGGGCGCGGCGGAACCGCAACCGCTGTCTGGGCACCGGCGCAGCCCAATTTGGCCGTCGAAACGACCCTGCCGGACGCCGACGAGTACGAGGTCCGCGTCTTCGACGCGAGGCGCGGGCGCCGACTCGTTGCGGCTATCGAAATCGTCAGCCCCGCGAACAAGGACCGGCCCGAGCACCGGAACGCGTTTATCGGCAAATGCGCACAGCTCCTTCAAAAGGGGGTTGCGGTGAGCGTTGTTGACCTCGTAACCGTGAATCGCTTCAACCTCTACGCCGAGGTTCTTGCGTTCGTAGGGCACAGCGACCCCACGCTGAGCGACCCGCCACCAGACACCTACGCGGCTTCGTGCCGCTGGGTCCGGCGGGAGAAGCGGACGATCCTGGAAGCGTGGTCACACGCACTGACCGTCGGACACGCGCTGCCGACGTTGCCGCTCTGGCTCACCGCCGACCGCTCCGTTCCGCTCGACCTGGAGAAGAGCTACGAACAAGCGTGCCACGACCTGTGGATACCCTGAGTGTCCCAACGCGGTGCGACATCGAGACCCGCCCGGAGCTGCCGCATGACCGCAAGCGAAACGATCACCCTCCTCCAAGAGCGGTTCGGGGCCGCGATCACGAGCGCGAAGCCCGACGCGATGGACCCGTTCGTCACCGTCGAACCGGGGCGGCTGGTGGAGGTGTGTACCTTTCTGCGCGATGACCCCCGGCTGAAGTGTGCGCTGCTCAACGACATTACCGGGGTCGATTACCTCGAAACCGACCCCAAGAAGGTCGCAAAGGCCGGTTTCGAGCCGCACCTTGAGGTGCTTTACCACCTGTCGAGTTTTGCGTTTCCGGGTCGGCGCTTCACGCTCAAACTCGTCCTCCCGCGGTGGAAAGACGGGGTGCCGGGGCGGCTACCCGAAGTACCCACGGTCTCGCACGTGTGGCGCACCGCCGACTGGCACGAGCGCGAAGTTTACGACCTCGTGGGCGTGTTCTTCACCGGGCACCCGAACCTCGCGCGCATCCTCCTGAACGACGACTGGGTGGGGCACCCGTTGCGCAAGGATTACGAGTTCCCCCTGGAGTACCACGGCATCCGGTGCCGCTGAAAACGCTCCCGGCCGGTCGCTGCGGTTTTGGTCGCGCGCCCGATCGGCGCACAACAGAACGGCCCGCGGAGTTGCTCCGCGGGCGGCCCTCATTGGGTGCGCAAGACGCGCCGGCGGCTAGAACTCGGTGAACCCGTCACCGCCGCTGCGGTCGCGTCCATTCTTCAAGGCCCGCGCCACGGCAGGGCGGGGTTTGGTCGTAGGGGCCGTTTTGGGGGACCCCTGGGGGGCGGGCCGCCCCGGCGCTGGCGCCTCGGCCGTGAGCTTGAACCGGCCGACCAGCTCCCGAAGCTGGTTCGCCTGGTCGGTGAGGGTCTGGGCCGTGGCCGACATCTCTTCGGTCTGGCCCGCGTTCCGCTGGGTCACGGTGTCCATCTGGGACACGGCCTTGTTCACCTGCTCGATGCCGGTGGACTGCTCGCGGCTCGCGGCGGCCATCTCGGTGATGATGTCCGTCACGCGCTTTACGCTGGTGACGATCTCGCCCAG
>DASWYH010000023.1:0-4189 GCA_036405095.1 Gemmata sp.
TCAGCCGCCGAAGACCCTTTACGGGCTGGTGCTCCGCGTCCGCGGGGCCGCGGAAACCGACTTCACCGACAAGACCAAGAGGATGGGCGTGGAGGTGTTCGAAGATCCGAACGCGAACGTCCTGTTCTACATCACGGAAGCCGGGTCCGTGGCGACCGCGCCGAACACCGGGAAGTTCCCGGCGGACGCCCGCGGGGTGACGTGGAAGAGCGCGATGGCGCTCCGCGCCCGCAAGGCCGGCGAGAAGGAGTTCGACAAGGCCAAGAAGTACGGGATCGAGGTGTTCGAGGACAACCGCACCGGGAACCTGATCTTCATTTGCGAGACCGGTTCGGTCGCGGTGCTCCCGAAGTAATTCCGCGGCCGGAACGGACCGGCGGCATTCAAGAAACGTCGATCGGGTCGGGGTAGCTCGCCCTTCTGGGGCAGGCCGATGTTGCGTCGGCCGAGTGTTAGCCTGTACATGCCGCGTGGGGAAGGCTGTTCCAGCACCGCTTTCGGGATGGAATCCGCATGCTGATCAGCGGTCTGGGACAACTCCGCGGTTCGTGGTTCCGCTGATCAGCATGCGGATTCCATCCCGGCGGTGCCGTGAGCCTTCCGCACCCCAGGTCATGAAGTGCCCCCGCCCGATCGACGCGCCTCATCCCAAATCGTGAACCCACCCCGCCGGTGCGAGCGGTTGACGCTCGCCGTTGGTTTCGAGCCACAACCCCGCTTCGACACACTCCCCGATCTTCGTGAGCCCCGGCACCGGCGGCGCGCGGAGCAACTTTTCGCCGTCCGCGGGTGACACCGCGAACACCAGCTCGAAGTCCTCACCGTCGCTCAGCGCGTGCTGGAGCGGCGCCCGGCCGGAGGTGTGGCTCAACTCGTGTGCGGCGGCGGCGATCGGCACCGCGCCGGCGAACAGCACCGCCCCGCAGCGGCTCTCTTCGCAGATGTGGTTCAGGTCGGCCGCGAGGCCGTCGCTGATGTCGCACATCGCGCGGAGCGGCACCGCCTCATGAAGTGCGAGCGCTTCGCAAACGCGCGGCGTGAAGTCGAGGTGGTGGCCCAGGATGCTCCCGCCGAGCGGTCCGGTGACGAACAGCCAGTCGCCCTTTTGTGCGCCGTTGCGCCGAACCGGGCCGCGTGCGGTGGCTTCGCCGAGGGCCGTCACCGAGATCACGAGCCGGTCGTTCCAGGTGTTGGTGTCGCCCCCGGCGATGGGCACGCCGAACGCATCGGCCATTTCGCGGAGCCCCAGATAGAGTTCGACCGCAAGCTCTCCCTCCCCGCGCGGCAGCGCCACACTCACCACCGCGGCCGTTGGCACGCCGGCCATCGCGGCGATGTCGCTCAGGTTCACCGCCATCGCCTTGCGCCCGACCCGGCGCGCGCCGACCTCCGACAGGATGAAGTCGGTGCCGTCCATGAGCATGTCCGTTGTGACGAGCAACTCGCGCGTCGGGGGGGCGAGCGCGGCGCAGTCGTCGCCCGGTCCGATCAAGACGCGCGCGTCGCTCGGCGTTTGAGCCCGGAGCCACGCGATATACTCGAACTCGCCCGGCATGGCGCCTCCTGTTGCATGGCCCTGGCGTTCTTCATGAGGCGCGAGGGCTCGCGCCCCTGGGCTTGTCCCGGCGGGCGGTTCGCGGTATTACCCGGTTCCCCCACTGTCTCATGAGGGCGGTCGTGGCAGCGGTTTCGACTTCACCGGTGCGGCAGGCGTTACTCGCACGGGTGCGGGTAGCTCGGTCGCGGGCCGCGTTCGTTGCGGGGGCACTGGGGGCCCTTGCCGCGGCCCTCGGTGCCGGTGAATTGTATCTGCGACTCGCCCCGCCGGGGGATCTTGCGGCCTACGTGCCCGAAAGTCGCGCCCAGGGGCAGTTTCGCGCGGACCCCGAGTTCGGCGTGCAGTACCGCTCGTTAGACGCACTCCGGGCCGACAACCCGGGGGCGCTCGAACCGTATTTGCCGCTGTTCAACAACCCCGAGGCGCCGCCGATCTGGGCGTTTTTTGGGAGTTCGTTCGCGCAGGCGCCCGGGATGCTCGCGGACACCTCGCGGCAGTGGGTCCCTCAGCGGCTCACCTTCAACCTCGGGAAGAACGAACCGGTCCCGGTGCGACTCGCGCAAGCGGCGTTTCTGCTCGACCGCGGGCTGAAGCCCAAACGCATCTTCCTGGTGTTCATCCCGCTGGACGTGTACACGTTCGCGGTTCACGGCCTGGACCAGTACCGCGCAACGGAGGCGGGCGCGCTCGTGTACGCGCCGCGAGCGCCCGCGGTGGGCGGCGCGCTGGTCCGCAACAGCCGACTCGCGCTCAAAGGCTGGACCCGGACGAACCTGCACCAGAACCGCCCGTTCCTCTCGCCGACCGCGATGTACTCGCGCGTTGATCCGGTCGTTCGTGCCGACATGCAGGCTGTTTTGGCGCGGTTCGCCGGCCACCTCGCGCGGCACCGCGTCCCGGCGACGGTGGTTCTGCTCCCGAGTTACGAACAGGTGTTCCGTGGGTTCGGGTTCGCAGTGCAAGACGCGCTCGCCGAGGACGCGCGTGCGGCCGGGTACGACGTTTGCGACGTTCGGGCCGCGTTCCTGGCGCGGGTAGACAAGCCGGAACTGTTCATCCCCGACAAACACTTTTCGGCGACCGGGAACCGGCTCCTGCTGGCAACGCTCCTGGAGCACCTGAAGGCAACCGGCCCGCAGGCCGCGGACCTGCCGGACCCGGCCCAGGTGTACCCGTGAGGAGTTTTCTCCTGGGACCGCGGGCGTCCCGCCCGCTGCTTGACGGGCGGTGAGCCGTCCCGAACGAACGTGGGCGGTGCGGTGTCGCGGCGGGCGGGACGCCCGCGGTCCCAGGGATGCGAGGCCACCTATTTGACGGGCGGTGAGCGGTCTCGAAAGAACGTGTTGCGAGCGGCGTTGTGTCGCGGCGGGCGGGACGCCCGCGGTCCCAGGGAATGCTGTGCTGCGGCTTGACGGGTGGTGAGCCGTCTCGAAAGAACGTGTTGCGAGCGGCATTGTGTCGCGGCGGGCGGGACGCCCGCGGTCCCAGGGAATGAGGTCCGCCCTTGAGTTTCGAGCAGAAGCCGTTCCTGATCCTGTTCGCGGTCGTGTTCGTGTGGTGGCGGCTGATCCGCACCCGTGAGCGGTCCGTGGTCGCGCTGCTGCTCTCCGCGAGCCTGGTGTTCTACGCCTACAACCACTGGTTCCTGCTCCCGATCCTGCTCGCGTACTGCGTGGTGAACTGGTTCGTCGGGCGGCAACTCGAGCACGCGCCGCGCCCGCGCTTCTGGGTGGCCGCCGGGGTGAGTTTCAACCTGCTCGGGCTGTGCTACTACAAGTACGCGCCGCTGCTGGTGCAGACGGCCGCGGACCTGTTCCCCGGTGTGGCGCCGCACCTCGCGCCGGCGGCGTTCGAGAAGTGGAGCATCCCCTACGGCATCTCCTTCTACGCGTTCACCGGCATCGCGTACATGGTGGACGTTCGCCGCAGGACCACGCCCGCGGAACCGAGCTTCTGGCGGTACGCCCTTTCCGCGTGCTTCTTCCCGCACCTCGTCGCCGGGCCGATCCTGCGGCCCCACGAGTTCCTCGACCGGGTGCGCCCCGGACAGTTGCCGACCGACCCCGACGCGCCGGGCGAAGCCGTGTGGCTCGTCGCGCGCGGGTTCTTCAAGAAGCTGGTGGTCGCGGACCGGATCGGCGTGACCGTCGATCCGTTCTTCGCGCACGTGAACGATCCGACCACGGCGGGCGTGTGGGCGCTCCCTTACGTGTGGCTGTACGCGCTGCAAATCTACTTCGACTTCTCGGCCTACACCGACATGGCCCGCGGGTTCGGGCTGCTGTTCGGCTACCGGTGGCCCGAGAACTTCGACCGGCCCTACCTCGCGGCGAACGTGACCGAGTTCTGGCGCCGCTGGCACATGACGCTGTCGCGGTTCCTGCGCGACTACGTGTACATCCCCCTGGGCGGGAACCGGCGCGGGGCGCTCCGCACGAACCTGAACCTGATGCTCACGATGCTGCTCGGCGGGCTGTGGCACGGGGCGAACTGGTCGTTCCTCGTGTGGGGCGGGTTACACGGCGCGTTCCTGATCCTGCACCGCGTGTGGAGCGGCACGGCGCCGGCGCGGTGGCTCAGCGCCCGCGCCGGCGTGTGGCTGTGGGTGTGGCGCACGGTCGCGGCGGTCCT
>DASWYH010000024.1:0-6260 GCA_036405095.1 Gemmata sp.
GGTGTTGCGAACCGCGCAGCCCACCCCCGCCCTTGCGGGCGGGGTTCGCCAGGAGTCGTTGAATGCTGCTCAATACGGCATACCGCGGGCGCAGTAACGTCGCGCAGACGCCCGTCGGGCTGGCGGTGTCGCTCGCGCCCAACCTGCGGCGCGACCGTGTCAGCTTCGTGGGCGTGTTGCGCCAGCCGCTGCGGTTCCGCGAGGCGATGTCCGCGCTCCACGATGTCGTCATTTCGGACCTGCGGTTCAAGCCGAAAGACAAGACCGGTTACGAGGAGTGGAAGAAAGAAGAAGCGGCGAAAGAGGCGCGCATCCGCACCGAGGCCGTGAAGCTCAAGCGCGCGGAACTGGAGAAGGAGAGCGGCCGGCCCATGCCGCCGGGCTTGGAGCGCCGGTTCCAGAAGTGCCGCCGGCAGTACTGGGACGCGCGCAATCGGTACAATAGCCTGATCGCGCGCGAAGACCCGGAGTTGTGGCGCATGCTGATGCCGTGCGACCCGGTCATCACGGTCAGCCCGGACGTGATGTTCTTCGAGTGCTTCAGCGCGGACGAAAGTAGTTACGGGTGCCTCACCGTCGAGCGCGAAGCGTTCGCGGCCGAAACCGATGTGGCGCTCGGCACCACGAACGTCGATTACTCGTGGCGCCTCTACGAGCACTTCCAGACCATCCGCAGCTACCGCGAGACCCGGTTCACGATCGACCCGATGGGCTTCGAGGTGCAAACGGCCGCCGACGAGGGCGCTTACCGCGAGGAGAAAATCGACCTCCCGCAGTCGTGGCTCCGAGGGTTCTCGTCGCTCCAGAGCGCGATGAGTTTGCCCATGCGCCGCGTACCGCTGAGCCGCGAAGCGGTGTACTCCCTCGTTGCGTTCCTGAAGTCGCACAAGGCGAAAACGTCCCCGCGCGCAGTGCGCTTCGAACTCACCCCCGGGCACCCGGTGAAGGTCGTGTTGGAGCCGTGGAACAAGGAGATCGTGGTTCACGACCTCCCCTACCCCGGCCCGCGCAAGGAAGTCATCCGCACCTGGGGCCGCGACCGGTTGCGCGTCCTGGGGCGGCTCCTGCCCCTGCTCGACGGCGTCGATGTGTACCTCCTGGGGACCGGGCTGCCGAGCTTCTGGGTCGCCAAGATGGGGGAGATGAAGCTCACGCTCGGGCTCTCCGGGTGGACCGCGAACGACTGGACGAGCGGCGGCAGCGCCATCGACCAACTTGCGCCGCCGGCGGCGCCCTCCAACGACGTGATGCAGGCGATGGCCGCCGCGTTCAAACAGAACCCGACCTGGACGCTGCCCGCGCTCGCGACCAAGACGCGCGGGTCCGAGGCCGCGGTGTCGGCCGGGCTGAACAAGCTCGCGCTGTTGGGGCAGGTGATCCACGACCTCCCGCACGGCGTGTACCGCTGGCGCCAGGTGATGCCGGTGACGCTCTCGGCCGAGGTGATCGGCCCCGAGCACGAGGAGACCGTGGCCGCGCGCGACCTCACGCGGTGGAAGTGTAAAATCAGCTCGGACAAGGTCGATGCGAAGGGCGCACGCCACATCGTGGGCACCGTGGACAGCCGCTCGACCTCCGAAGTGACGCTGGACCCGGACGACCGCATCGTGGCGGGCAAGTGCGGCTGCTCGTACTTCTACACGGGCGGCTTGCGGAAGGGGCCGTGCCGGCACCTGCAAGCGCTCCGCAACAAGGCGCTCGGCGTGGGCGGCGACGGCGGCACCCTCGACACGTGGTTCAAGCGGTTCGCGAACTGACTTCGCGGCCCGGACCGGAACGTTTGCGCCGCGAAGGCAACGGGCGCCGGCCCCAAGGTAAAGGCAAGGCATTCTGTGACGAAGCCGGTTCTGCTCGCGGGTGTGCTCGGCGGGCTCCTGGGTGGTATCGGCGGGTTCGCGCTGACGCGCGCGTTCCCGACCCAGCCGCTGCCGGACAAGCCGCACGAGGCGCGCCCGGTGGCCGATGACCTGTTCGCGAAGCTCCAGAAGGGCCGCACCGACGAGTTCCTCGCGGCGGTGCGCCCCGGGTTCGCGGAACTCGATGACGCGGCGTTCGAGACCGGCGTCCGGCAGCCGTTACAAGCGGCGCGGGAGGGGTTCGCGAAAGGGTTCGGCGGCCCCGGTCAGTTCGAGTTCTACCGCGAACTGGCACCCGCCCCCGGGCTGGTACGGTTCATCTACCTGGAGCGCTACCCGAAGGGCTGTTTGGTGTGGTTCCTGTACGCCTACCGGACCGCGGACGGGTGGTCGCCGGTGGGGTTCAAGTACATGAAGGCCGACGCCGTGTTCGAGGCACTGAAGTAGAAGCCAACCGTTGAAGTCAAGCGGCCGGCTCCGAGACCTAAACATCCTGCGGTGTTCCGCCGCGGGTGCGGTTGCTTGCGATTGCGTCCCCGGAAGCGTTGTTCGTTTCGCCCACCCCCGAACTAGTTCGGGGGGCTGAATCAACCTGCGTTCACCCCGAACTAGTTCCGGGGTGGGCGTTGGTGAACGCTCCCGGTCCACGATTGAAGTCGGAGCCGGCCGCCTTGTTAACCCGCGAGCGCGTATGAGCCTCTTCGATTGGGTGTTCCGCCGGAAGGGCGATGCGGACCAGCTCCCACCCGCGCCACCGCCCGCGCCGCCTCCACCACCTCCCGCGCCGGGCACAAGCGCTCCCCCCGCGCCGGAGGCGAGCGTCGATCAGTATGCCGCGAGCGCGTTCCTTCCCATCACCCGGAAGGAGATCGTGGACGCAGCCAAGAAACACGGGCGCCTGCTCGCCAACGTGTGGCAGCTCGGCGGACAGGGGGCCATTCCGCCCGCAAACGACCCGCGCACCGAGATCATCGACCGCGCGCTGGTCACCAACGGGTTGCTCTCGCCGGAAGAGCTGAACGAGATCCACCGCGTCGGCGAGGAGTACGAGAAGGTCCGGCCGACCGAACGGAGCATTGCCGCCGCGGCGGGGTTGGCCGGGACCGCCGCGGTGCAGGCGTACCGCGCCGCAAAAGAGGCCGAGAAGGAGCGCAAGAAGAAGGAGTCCGCAGCGCGGAAGAAGGCGCACGCCGAAGCGGTGAAGCGCCGACACGCCACCGACATCATCTTCCTGGGGCAAGGGGTGTCGGGCCGGCTCCACTTGCGGCTCAGTAACGAGGCGGCGCTCACCGCGCTGGGGCTCCCGGTCCTGCACACGCCCGCGGACGTGGCGAAGGCGCTCGGGCTGAGCATCAAACAGCTCCGGTGGCTCGCGTTTCACACGGACGTGGCCACCCGCACGCACTACGTCAAGTTTTCGGTTCCGAAGAAGTCCGGCGGCCAGCGCCAGCTCGCCGCGCCGCACCAGACGCTGAAGGCCGCTCAGCACTGGGTGCTCGCGAACGTCGTGAACAAGCTCCCGGTCACCGAGGCCGCGCACGGGTTCGTGGCCGCGCGGGGGATCGTCACCAACGCGCACCCGCACGTCGGAAAAGCCTTTGTCGTGAACCTCGATCTCGCGGACTTCTTCCCGACGATCGCCTTCCCGCGCGTCCGCGCCGTCTTCGAGCGCTACGGCTATTCGGGGTGCGTCGCTTCGATCCTCGCGCTGCTCTGCACCGAGTGCCCGCGCGCGGCGGTCACATACGCGGGCACCAGGTATGAAGCCGCGACCGGCCCGCGCGGGCTCCCGCAAGGGGCGCCCACCAGTCCCGGGCTGTCGAACCAGGTGGCGCGGAAGCTCGACAAGCGCCTCCTGGGGGTCGCGGCGAAACTCGGTCTCACCTACACGCGCTACGCCGACGATCTGACGTTCTCGGGCACCGCCGAAGCGGCCCCGAAGATCGGTTGGCTGCTCGCGAAGGTACGCAACATCGCGCGCGAGGAAGGGTTCACGGTTAACGAGAAGAAGACCCGCGTGATGCGCCGCAGCGCGGCCCAGTTGGTGACGGGCGTGGTGGTCAACGACAAGCCCTCAGTGTGCCGCGCCGAGTTGCGCCGGTTGCGCGCGATCCTGCACCGCGCGAAGTCGGAAGGGCTCGACGCGCAGAACCGCGACGGGCGCGAGAACTTCCGCGAGTGGCTCGCCGGGAAGATCGCGTTTGTTCACATGGTGCGCCCGGACGCGGGCGCGAAACTGAAGGCCGAGTTCGACGCGCTGTAGGCGCGCCCGCCGCCCCCCGCCCTTGTGGGCGGGGTTCGCCAGGAGTTGCTATGCGCTACCTCTCGCTCTGTGTGCTTCTCCTGTGCGCGCCGGTTGCCCGGGCGGCCGAGAAGCCCAACATCGTCGTCATCCTGACCGACGACATGGGGTTCTCCGATCTCGGGTGTTACGGCAGTGAGATCCGCACCCCGAACCTGGACGCGCTCGCCGCCGGCGGGGTGCGGTTCACGCAGTTCTACAACACCGCCCGGTGCTGTCCGACGCGCGCCTCGCTGCTCACGGGCCTGTACCCGCACCAGGCCGGCGTCGGGCACATGATGGAGGACAAGGGCGAAAAGTTCCCCGGCTACCGCGGCGACCTGAACCGGAACTGCGTGACGCTCGCGGAGGCCGTGAAGCCCGCCGGGTATCGCGCGTACGCGGTCGGTAAGTGGCACGTCACCCGCCACACCGGCCCGAAGGCGCCGCAGCACAACTGGCCGCTCCAGCGCGGGTTCGACCGCTACTACGGCACCATTCATGGCGCCGGGAGCTACTTCGACCCTTCTACGCTCACCCGCGATAACACGCCGATCTCGCCGTTCGCAGACCCGGAGTACAAACCCAAAACGTACTACTACACTGACGCGATTTCCGACCACGCGGTAACGTTCGTTGCCGATCACGACAAGGACCACAAGGACAAGCCGTTCCTGATGTACGTCGCGTACACCGCCGCGCACTGGCCGATGCACGCGCTCCCCGAAGACATTGCGAAGTACAAGGGGAAATATGCGGGCGGCTACGAACCCGCCCGGAAGGCCCGCTTCGAGAAGGCCGCGAAGCTCGGGCTGATCGACCCCAAACAGGGCCTTTCACCGGGCGCCGGGGACTGGGACAAGGTGCCCGACAAGGCGTGGGAAGCCGCCGGGATGGAGGTTTATGCCGCAATGGTCGAGCGCATGGACGCCGGCGTGGGCAAGATCGTCGCGGAACTGAAGCGCACCGGCCGGCTCGACAACACGCTGATCCTGTACATGCAGGACAACGGCGGGTGCGCGGAACCGCAGGGGCGCACCGGGAACAAGACCCACCCGAACATCGAGCGCCCCGAGAAGCCGCCCCTCCCGCCGCTCAAACTCGATGCGCTCCTGCCGCCGGGGAGCGTCCCGCCCCAAACGCGCGACGGCTTCCCGGTCCGGATGGGGCCGAAGGTGATGCCGGGCGCTGCGGACACCTACATCGCTTACGGGCGCGGATGGGCGAACGTGTCGAACACGCCGTTCCGCGAGTACAAGCACTGGGTTCACGAGGGCGGGATCAGCTCGCCGCTCATCGCGCACTGGCCGAACGGCATCGCCGCAAAAGGCGCGCTCCGCACCCAGCCGGGGCACCTGATCGACATCATGGCGACATGCGTCGAACTGAGCGGCGCCAAGTACCCCATGAAAGTGGGGGAGAACGCGATTGCGCCGCTGGAGGGCAAGAGCCTTTCACCGGCGTTCGCGGGCAAGGCCCTGGAGCGCGAAGCGATTTACTGGGAACACGAAGGCAACCGGGCCTGTCGCGCCGGCGACTGGAAGTTGGTCGCGAAGGGGCCGGGGGGGAAGTGGGAGCTGTACGACATCAAGAACGACCGCACCGAATCCACTGACCTCGCCGCCAAGCAACCCGCGAAAGTGAAAGAACTTGTTGCGCTGTGGGAAAGGTGGGCCGTTGGCGCGAAGGTGCTTCCGTGGATCTCGTCCCCGGAGTACAAACGGAGCAAGTGACGCTTTGCTGGGCGGGCGCCCCACGCGCACCGAAACGCACAACGGCCGCGGGATGCCCCGCGGCCGTTGCGGTGAGTGCGCCAGTTGGTTACTTCGGTTTCACCTTTTTGAACGACTCTTCCTTACCGTCTTTGTCCTTGCCCGCCATTTCTTCGTCGGTCAGCTTGGTCAGGGTGACCGTTTCCTTGATCTCGATGTCCATGAACTTGAGGGCGAAGGAGAGCTTGTCGCCATCGAGCTTGTAGGTGCCTTCGATCTTCACTTCCTTGCCGTTCATCTCGCCGGTCACGGTGAGCTTGCCGTCCTTGGTGAACTCCATCACCATCGCCTCGCCCTTTTTGGGCTTGGCCGGTTCCCACTTGCCGACGAGCTTCTTGCTGTCGAACTTTT
>DASWYH010000025.1:0-1755 GCA_036405095.1 Gemmata sp.
TTCGCCGGCTCCGGGCGTTCGAGATCAAGCACCACGGCCGGCGAACACCGTCCTCGGCGCTGACCACACCCACGAAACGGAAGGGCTTCGACCGCCCGACAACGGGTTCACAGAGTGGAGGGGACTGATGGCTCGTTCAAGTACGAGGACGTGTACCTGAAGGGTTACGAGCGGGTGCCGGAGTTGGAGGGCGGGCTGCGGGCGTACTTCGAGTGCTACAACACGGAGTGGCCGCACCAGTTTCCACCTTCCTGATCGACCACTTCGACCTGTCCGGGCTGTGGCAGGTGGCCCTCTACGCCAGAGGGCGACCGTACGCCTCACCGCCGTTCCGCACACCGGCCCTGTACACGGTGGTGCGGCACCCGATCATGCTGGGGTTCCTGATCGCCTTCTGGGCCACGCCGGCGATGACGTGGGGCCACCTGCTGTTCGCCGGGGCCACCACCGCCTACATCTTCGTCGGCGTGTTTCTGGAGGAGCGGGACTTGAAGAACGCCTTCGGCGGCACCTACGAGGAGTACCGGCGGCGGGTGAGCATGATCGTGCCGCGGGCCGGGCGAGGCCGGTGAACGTCCGGGGAGGTGCGCCGGCCGACAGCACTTCCGCCCTGGACGTCGGTGCAGAATCTCACCACGGCGTCACGACCTCTACGGGCCGACACACAGCCTCCGGGAACGCCCGTGGAACTGCGTCCCGCATCGGACCGCACCCCTCGCGCCCACGGACCCTGGCGACCGGGCACGCCATTTGCGTAAATGGTAGCGTACCACGCGGGCCTTCCCGCGTCGGCACCCGCCGGAGGACCGTGCGATGATCCCGTTCACAGCACAGCGAGTGCCTGAGCACACCGCCGACCACGTCAACCAGCAGATCCGCGAGCGGACCCGGCGGAACGTTGAGCGGGTCGCGGCCCAGGGGCGGGAGGCCATCGACCGCCGCCTGCGGGAACTGGACGAGGAGTGGGACGTCGAGCGCACCCTGGAGGCCAACGCCGCCACCATCACCGCGGTCGGGTCGGGGCTTGCCCTTCTGGTCGACCGCCGGTTCGCCCTGGTCCCGCTGGTGGTCGGCAGCTTCCTGCTCCAGCACGCGGTCCAGGGGTGGTGCCCGCCGCTGCCGGTGTTCCGCCGCATGGGGGCCCGCACCCAGACCGAGATCGACGAGGAGCGGGCGGCCCTCAAGGCCCTGCGCGGCGACTTCCGGGACGTGGGCGGGAGCAACCCGCGTGAGCAAGCGGCCGACGCCCTGGCCGCCGCACGCGGCTGACCGCGGCATCCGATTCACGTTCGGGAGGGTGTGCGATGTCGGGCGACGATTGGGTTCTGTTGCTGGTGGCGGCCGGGGTCCTGGCCCTGTGGCTGTTCGTCCTGCCCCGTATGGGGCTCGGCTGAGGAGCCCGCGGCGGGTGCCAGTTGGGCACCCGGAAGCGTGAACGCGATGACGACCGCACCGCACCGGAGGAGGGGCGGCCGTGACAAATTGCCGGCCGTCACTTCCGCCCGGCGGCCGGTTTGGTGAACACGTCGAAGTAGTCGTCCTTGAGCAGGTCCTTCACCTCGTCGGCCTTCTCGAACCCGGCGGACACGATCTCCTTCACGAACACCTCCTGCCCGGCCCGGACGTGCTTCAGGGCCCAGGCCGAACTCTTCCCCGGAACGCGGTGAAAGTCAATGACCACGACCCGCCCGCCCGGCTTGACCGCCCGGTGCAGCGACAGCAGGGTCCGTTCGGGAAACTCGAAGTGGTGGTACG
>DASWYH010000026.1:0-4607 GCA_036405095.1 Gemmata sp.
GGGGTTGCGGAGGCGCTGGTCGAGCGGGGCGAGATTAGCGAGGACGTATTGTGCCGGGCGTTCGTTGCCAATTATCTCCCGTCGCGCGGCTACGGGCGCGGTGCGAGGGCCGTGATGGACGCTATGGAAGAGGGTCGCGACTACCGCGAAGTGGCCGAAGAGTACTTCCCAGGCGGCTCGTTTGGCAACGGGGCCGCCATGCGGGTCGCCCCGGTCGGTTTGCTCTTCCGAGAGAACCGCGGACGGTTGTGGGAGCAGGCTCGGCTCTCCGCCCTGCCGACCCACCTGCACCCGTTGGGGATTGAGGGGGCGCAGCTCCTGGCACTGGCGGTCGCCCTGTGTTCCGGCATGGAGCGGTTCGAACACGATGGATTCTTCGCGGAGTTGCTCGCCGCGTGCGAGTCGGTCGAATACCGGACACAGTTGGAGCAGGCCGCAGGGGTTCGGACCACTGACGACCTTGCCGTTCTGGGCAACCGGATTGAGGCGTTGTACTCGGTGCCGACGGCTATCGCGAGCTTCGCCCTTGCTCCTGAGTCGTTCGAGGCCGTTATCTGCAACGTGATCTTCCTGGGTGGGGACACGGATACCCTGGCTGCAATGGCGGGCTCGCTTTCGGGTGCGTATCTGGGCGTTGATCGGTTGCCGGGCCGTCTCGTCGGGTTGCTGGAGAGCAGCCCCAAGGGGCGGGACTACATCCAACAACTCGCGGGGCGGCTGTTTGCCGTGTATCAGAGCGGGGTAGTTGTGACGGGTTGAGGCCCAGGCGCCGAACCCGCCGCTGTACCAGACCCGGCCATTTATCTTGTTTTGCAGTGCAAGCCGATCGCCCGTGTTAGTCGCGGTCGGGTCGGCGAGCTGATTTTTCGACTACTTTCGGAGGTTCGCAATGCTCTCACCCGGCATCCTGTACACGACGGCTGTGCTGATGGCGCTCGTGGCCGCCGCTTGCTCGGCGTTGTGCCTCGTCTGGACGAACCCGGCTTGGCGTCGCCGGCTCGCCCCAGCCGGCGGCGGGTCGGCTGGTCGGGCCACCGTGACCGGTGGGCTGACTGGTTGGTCCGCCCGGGTCGGCAGCGGGCTGGTATCTGCCGGCACCGGGGCCGTCGCCCTATGCGCGTGGTACGGTTTCTACTGCGCGCTGGCCGCGCTCTGACCCGCCCGGCCGGCAGGTGTCTTCGTGCAGGCGAGCGCCCAGACCCCGAACCGGCGGTGCAGCAGACCGGGGCCGCAGGTAGGATTTTTGGGATTCATTGGCCCTCGGCCCGGGCTGCTGAGCTTGGTCGCTCGGCGGAAGGAGGGCATTCGGAGTGCGAATCACTGCACCTGAAGATACAGCAGCGTACATTGTTGCTCGTGTCGCTAACTTCTCAACTGAGGCCGACGAACGGCGTCAGTGGCAATCGCGGTATGTGGCCGAGTTCGGGGCGTTGCCACTGTACCTAGGCTGGATCGAGACAATTGGCATTCGGCGCGATGGCGAGATGGTTCGTTGGAGTACCGAGGGCGACTACACAGGCGTGAAGTCGGTCGAGGCGAGGAACGATTGGTTGTCGGCGTTGGTCGAGGGAGTTCGTTGCTATCCAGAGCTAGCAGCGTTGCTGCCCCGCCGCCCGCAGGGCGCGAGTGACTGCCTGTGTGCAGGGCAGGCGATATTCGATCCTGGCAAGGTAATTTGCTCGGGGTGCTGTGGGCTACGTTGGGTTGTCTCCCCAGGCGCCGAACCCGGCGCTGCACCGGACCCGGCCACGTGATTTGTTTCGTGCTGCTTGCTGGCTTGTCTCGGTGGGCGGTTGGTGTTGCTGACGGGCCGGTGAACATAGTGTTCGTCAGCGGGGGGCGTTGAAGTGGGGAGCGATCCGGAATGGAAATCGGTGTTCGTCGGCGGGGTCGTGAACGGCGACCCCGGGGCCGTCCGCCGGGCACTGGACCTGGGCATGTCTCTTGAGGCGTATTCGTTCGCAGCAGGCACCAAGAACCCGTTGCTAGAGGCGGTGAGGAACTGGGACAGGGCCGGCCCAGAGGTCATCGCAACCCTCTTGGCGGCGGGGGCGAATGTGGACGGCCCGATCATGCCCAGTGATGTCTCCCGTCAGCCCATAGACGAGGGCCGCACGGCGCTGATGTTGGCAGCTAACCGGGGGTGGCTCGCGTTAGTGAAGCAGCTACTCGCAGCCGGAGCCGATCCCAACCTTCAAGCGGCGCCGCCGCTTTGTGACACCGCGCTGAGCGTTGCCGCGAGCTGTGAGGAGAAACCCCCGCAAGGACGGAAGCCCAAACGAACCGATCCGGACCCCGTCGCCGTCGTTCGGGAGCTGCTCACTGCCGGTGCCAAGCCAAACGTCTGGGCGCTCGAAAGCGCCGTGTCTTGCGGACAGGCAGAGATCGCGCGTCTATTTCTCGCCGCCGGGGTGGATGTCAACGGCAAAGGACCTGGAGGCACGACGCCACTTCACCAAGCCGTGGGCGGGAACAAGCCGGAACTGGTTGCGGTTCTGATGGCCGCCGGGGCCGATCCCAATATCCCGTTCCCCAATGACCACGGCGATTTTCCGGGTTTGACCTGTCTCGACGTGGCCCGGAAGCGGCGCAAGAAGCTAGTGCCACTGCTAGAATCATGAGGTGCTTCGCCGAACCTGTCGCCGCGCCGTGTAGGTTGGTTCTCGTCCGTGGCTGGCGAGTTTATTGTTCGCCGTCGATCGGCGACTTTCGCCTTAACCTTAGCTTGAATGATGCGAGGTGCCGGCGCACCACACACTGCACCAACTGATCCGAGTTGTGTAGCCCCTGAGTGACGCATCACTCGCGCAGGCTGAGCAATCGACGGACAATCAATTCGCCGATTCGCCGGGGGGAGGTGGGGCGGGGCCCTCAGTCGGTGGCGGTGGGCTCACCCGGCGCTTAAGAGCCAGGACCGCGGCCACGGCCCAACAACCGCACCCGAGCCAGCCGAGCCACAGAACGACCTTCTGCGCAAACCCCGGTCGCCCCGTCGGAGCGGTCGGAACGTTGAGCGTCACCACGAGGCACTTGTCGAAATCGGTGCCCGGATACTGTTGGGCCAGTACCTGCCTCGTCCCGAGATCGAGTGCGCTCGCGTACCCCTCAACCAGACAGAGCAGTTCGGGTTCCCTGCAACGCGCAACCGTATCCTCGCCGCCGCCCCCAAAGGGGCAGTTCACCGCAATGCGGATCTGACTCGGTCTGGTATCAACGTACCCGCTGGGACCGGACGCCCGGGGCGCGAGCGGCACAAAGCACCGCTCCACCTTGCTACCGATCTCGCGCCCGTATTCCTTGGTCACGAGCTTCACGATCACATAATTCTCGCACGGGGCAAAGTCCGTGACGACCACGTTCCGTTGCCCCTGGGTGCCGCGCGCGAGGAGGGTTTGGAGCGTGAGCCGTTCCGGTTCCGTGCCCATTCCTTCGGTGCGCCGCCGGTCGGAAATGGAGAGGCCGTACCCCAACAAACCGATCAGCACCAGAATGGCTCCGACCGCGGCGAACGCGCGCACGATGCACCTCCGAGCGTGAACGGACGCACTCAACAATACCGGTGCAACACTTCCGGGGCGAGCAGGTTCAGGAGCCATCCCTGAACAGATCAATCGAAGATCACAGACTTGCAGTTGTACACGAGGATGCGGTGGTCCAGGTGCCACCGGACCGCGCGCGACAGCACCACCTTTTCCAGATCGCGCCCCTTCTCCAACAGGTCTTCGAGGCCGTCCCGGTGAGAGATCCGCACCACGTCCTGTTCGATGATCGGTCCCTCGTCCAGATCCTCCGTCGCGTAGTGGCTCGTGGCGCCGATCAGCTTCACGCCGCGCTCGAACGCGCGGTGGTACGGCTTCGCCCCCATGAACGCCGGCAAGAACGAGTGGTGAACGTTGATCACCCGGTGCGGGTATCGCGCCACGAACTCCTTCGACAGAATTTGCATGTACCGGGCCATCACCACGAGGTCGATCTTCTCCGCCGCCAGGAGGTCGAGTTGTTGCTGCTCGGCCGCCTCTTTCGCCCCCGGCGGAACGGGGATCAGGTGGAACGGCACCCCGTAGAAGTCGCCCCACTTCTTCGCGTCGGGGTGGTTCGCGACGATCAGCGGGATCTCGCAGAGCAGTTCGCCGGTCTTGTGGCGGTACAGCAGGTCCATCAAGCAGTGATCGTACTTCGACACGAACAGCGCCACCCGCAGTGGGTGCCGCGAGTCTTCGAGCCGCCACCGCATTTCGAAGCGGTCCGCGAGCGGGGAGAACCGGCGCGAGAACTCCGCGAGATCGAGCGCGAACCCGCCCAGATCCCACTCCACCCGCATGAAGAACAGCTTCCCCTCCGCGTCCTGGTGCTGGTCCGCGTGGACGATGTTCGCGTCGTGCTTGTAGAGGAACTCCGCGACCGCGGCGACAATGCCCTTGCGGTCCGGGCAGGTGATGAGCAATACGGCGGTGTTTTTCATTGCGGCAGTAGTGGGCAGGGAGAAGCGGACTGTGGGCAGTTTAGGAAGCCGGCGCCAGTCAGGCGCATCGTCTTGGGATGCCGTTGGTTGTTGAATGCCCGCTCCGAGGGTTTTCGATGCAAGCGTGTTGCTCTCGCCGGCCACC
>DASWYH010000027.1:0-3948 GCA_036405095.1 Gemmata sp.
GCGACCTTGAGCCCGGTGTGGCCCCGGTGCTAGCTTTTCTGAAAGCGGCGCGTAACTCCGCGCAATGAACCCAAGCGAGGGCCGAACCGTGAGCGTGGCGAACGTCGCGAGCTTCGATGTCGAGGAGCACTACCGCATCGAAGCGGCTGCCACCTTCACCTGCTCCACCGAACTCAAATCCGACTACGCGGCGCGGATGGAGTCCGCGACCCGGCGCCTACTCGACCAACTTGCCGCGGCTCGGGTGCTGGCCACCTTTTACGTCGTCGGGGAGATCGCGCAGACGCACCCGAAACTGGTTCAGGACATCCACGCGGCGGGTCACGAGGTGGGTTCGCACAGTTGGGACCACCGGCGCGTGCATCGGTTCGATCCCCGCAGTTTTCGCGAAGACTTGCGGGCGAGCAAGGACGCGCTGGAACAAGCAACCGGCGCGCCAGTGTACGGGTTCCGCGCGCCGACGTTCAGCGTGATGCGCGAAACCGGCTGGGCGCTCGACGCGCTCGCCGATTGCGGGTTCGAGTACGACAGTTCGATTTTCCCGGTGCGGCACGACCGGTACGGCGTGCCCGACGCGCCCCGGGAACCGTTCCTGGCGCAGGGCGAAACGCGCGAGATCCTGGAACTCCCGCCGCTGACGTACCGGGTCGGTGGGCAGAACCTGCCCGTTGCGGGCGGGGGCTACTTCCGGCTGTTCCCGCTCGCGGTCATGCGCGCCGGGCTCCGGCAGGCGGCGCGCGCGGCGGCGCCGAACGTGGGGATGCTCTACTTTCACCCGTGGGAGTTCGACCCCGACCAGCCGAAACTGCCCCTGAAGAGGCTCGCGCGCTGGCGCACGTACGTGGGCGTGAGCCGCACGACGGCGCGGCTCGGGAGCCTGCTCCGCGCGTTCCCGTTTACGCGCGCGATTGACGCGGTTCGGGCGCTCCGGGCGAGCGGCGCGGAGCTGCCGCGGTTCCGGCTCACGCCGCTCGCCTGACGACCTCACCCTTCCTTCTTCTCGCCCTTGCGGCGCAGCCCGTAGCCGGCCGCGGCGGCGAGCCCGATGAGCCCGCTCACCACGGTCGCCGGCTCCGGCACCCCGCACGGGGGCGGCGGGCACGTCGGCGGGACCACGACCGGCGGGACCGTCGGCGGGACCACGATCACCGGCGGCGGGGGCGGCGGAACGAACGGGGGCGGGCTGATCGGCGGTTCCACGATCAGCGGCGGGGGGCTCACCGGGGGCACCACGACCACCGGCGGCGGGCTGGTCAGCACCGGCGGGAAGAACGCCTGGACCGGCTGCGCCCACAGCGCGAACGGCGCCGCGGTGAGCGTCACGGTTACCGCCGGGATCAGCTTATTCAGGTTCTTCTTCAGTCGGGTGCGGCGAGTTGTCACGATTGCCCTCCTTGACGCGTTCCCCTGCACCGCGTGTCTTGTGCGGTCACGGTGTACTTGTTCGACCGCCGCGCGCCCCCATCTTGAGCGTTTCACCCAAGCCGGCCGGTTGGCGCAGTTGTGCCAGACGTGCCGGGAAGTGCGGACGCGACCGACGCGCGGAGGGCGCGGGCGCGTGGCGCAAGAAGTCGCACCGAGAAGCGGCCGGCGCGTTCGGGCGGGTCCGGGCACGGGTCGAAGGAAGGAGACGACGTGACGTGTTCCGGGCGCCAGGAATCGCGCCCGGTGAGCGTGTCAGGAGGACCGTTTCTCATGCGCCGCATTTTGCTCGGCGGGCTCGGGATCGCGCTGGGCGTGTTCGCCCCACCCGCGCTCGCACAACAGCCCCGCCCGAACGGAACGCCCCCGCCCACCCGCGCCGCTTCGCTGGGCCGGCCGAGCGCGATTCCCGACCCGCAGCCCGCGCCCGAGATCACGCAAACCGGGTTGCTCCGGAACGGTCCGGTGCGCGGAACCGTGACCTACGCACCGGGCAACTTCGGTTCCCCGACCCCGGTGATTTCGTCCCCCACAACCGGGATGCCGGTGGTCGGGGCGCCGATCTCCGGGGCGCCGGTTCCCTCTTCGACGCCGATCGGCCCCCCGCGGGTGGTGCCGGGCGGGCCGCCCAGCATCACCGAGTCGCGGGGTGATCCGACCGGGCGCATCCCGGACGGGTCGTGCGTCCCGTCGGTGACCCCGGACGGGTACGGGTGCCCCGTGGAGGTCGAAGACCCGCTCTACGCGAACGCGCCGCTCTCGGGCCTGGACCGGGTGAACCGGGTCGGCAAGAGCTGGGTCAGCGCCGAGTTGCTCATGTGGTGGAACCGGGGCACGACGGTGCCCGCGCTCGTGACCACCAGCAGCACGAACGCGCTGGGGATCATCGGGCAGGGCGACACGCGGGTGCTGCTCGGCGGCTCGTTCGGCGACTCGTACCACACCGGCGGGCGGGTCGGGGCCGGGTACTGGTTCGGCGACGGCGAGTGCCGCGGGGTGGACGCGCGCCTGTTCTGGGTGTCGCCCACGGTGGCGTCGTTCGCCACGAGCACCGCGCAGAACCCGCTGCTGGCGCGCCCGTTCTTCAACGTCAACCCGACCGTGACGCTCCCCAACCTGGGGTTCGGGCAGTCGTCGGAGATCGTCGCGCGCCCGGGCGTCGCGACCGGGAGCGTGGTCGCGGACCTGAAGAGCACCATCTGGGGCGCGGAGCTGAACTACCGGCGCTACCTGTTCAGCGGCGGCGGGCTCCGGTTCGACCTGCTGGCCGGGTATCGGTATTTGGACCTGCGCGAGCAGTTGACCATTACCGAGCGGTTCACGCGCACCCCCGATTCGGACCCGAACATCGGGGTGCCGGCCCTGTTCGGCACGGTTGCGGACTCGTTCCGCACCACGAACCGGTTCCACGGTGCCCAGATCGGCATCACGGGCAGCTACCAGCGCGGCCGGTGGTCGCTCGACCCGCGGGCGACGATCGCGTTCGGTTCGGTCCGCCAGGAGATGGACATCAACGGCGGGCAGTCGCTCACGTTCGCGAACGGGGTGACGACCAACACCCCGGGCGGCTTGCTGACGGTGCCGGGCGCGAACATCGGCCGGTTCAGCCGGGACCGGTTCGCGGTGGTGCCCGAGATCGGGCTGAACCTGGGGTGGCAGGCGACGGAGCGGATGAAGCTGTTCGTCGGGTACAACTTCCTGTACCTGAGCAGCGCGGTGCGCCCGGGCGACGTGATCGACACGCGGCTGGACGCGGTCCGGGTTCCGAACCTGCTCCCGCCGGGGTCCGGGACGGCGCTGCTGAGCCCGGTGCGCCCGGCGCCGCAGTTCAGCACGAGCGGCTACTTCATCCAGGGCATCAGCTTCGGCCTCGTGTACAAGTGGTGACCCGGCGCGTTAGTGCGAAGTAAGCCTTGACGGCAAAGGGCGGGCGCGGAGACACATGTCTCCGCGCCTGCCCTTTTGGGTTGTTGCTCAAGGTGTCACGCGCGAGGCCAAGGATGGAGGGGGACAGCGCGCGGCCGAGCCCGTTTCTTTTCAGAAAAGCGTCGCGCGGGCATTGCGTCCCGGTCCCGGAATTAGCGCGCCTCCCCCTCCCTTCTTAGGGGTAGGGGGGCCGGGGGGAGGGTTCCGAGCGCCCGCGCCCGGAATGCGCTTCCCAACGCCTGTGCGTTCCCGTACCGTGGTGGTACGAACGAACGCCCCATAGCGTGAGGTCCGCATGGCCTTTGACGCAGCCTGGAAAGCCGAAGCCAAGATCGAAAAGACACAGCGCACCGGCGCGACGACACTCGATCTTAGCGACATGGGGTTATCGGATGTGCCCGCGCCCCTGGGACAAAAGACAAAATTCAAAAAACTGATACTCAAAAACAACAAATTATCATCATTACCCGAGTCCCTGGGACAACAATCCCAGCTCCGGGTGCTGGACCTCGCCGGGAACCGGTTGTCGTCGGTACCTGAGGCCCTGGGACAACTCACGCAACTCCAGGAGCTGTACCTCGACAGCAACCAGTTGTCGTC
>DASWYH010000028.1:0-1634 GCA_036405095.1 Gemmata sp.
GTCTTCGCCGTGCATCGGGACCGCCGTGCGGACCCGTAGCGCCGACGGGCCGGCGATCGCCGAGAGCCCGTCGGCGGTCCGCCGGACCCACGGGACCACCGAACCGTAGTCGAACCGGGCGGTCAGCTCCATTCGCATCGGAACGACCCCGCGCCGCCCTTCCACGATGCGAACGACGTCCGGCTCGCGCTCCCGCACCGGCATGAAGTCGGTCACCGCGACCGTGCCCTCGGCGGTTTCGAACTCGGTTTCCAGAACCAGGGTCGGCCCGCGGTACCGGCGCCGGACCGTGCGGACGGTGGCCCGCGGCGCGATCCGCCACCGCCCGTTCTCCGGCCCCCCGAGGAGCGCGGCGAAACACGCATCGGAGTCGAACCGCGGTAAGCACAGCCAGTCGATCGAACCGTCGTTGCCGACCAGCGCGGCCGTCTGGCAGTCGCCGATCAGCGCGTAATCCTCAATTCTCAGGCCCATTGGATCCTCCGCCCGGCGCCGGGTGCGCCCGTCCGGAGTGGAACCGAGGGGGGAGCCACCCGCCCCGTCGTTTCGCCGCGGGTCGGAACACCGGTTCGGGTCCGAAGGGCACAGGCGGGCCGGTCCCGGCGGTGGCGCCGAGATCGGGGCCTTCGGCACGGTCCCGCGTTGCGTAACGGGCGGTGTGCGTGTGAGCATTTCGCGCGCCGGTGCTCCCCGCGCACCGGCATTCGGCGCTCCCCGCGCACCGGCGGCGGGCGCGGCACCGAGCCGAGGGAAGGGGAGGGAAGGGGAGACAACCTGGCGAGACGAGCGGATCACCCGCAGTGGGCCTTCGGTGCGGGCACCGGGTCCGGCGCCCGCAGCGGGTCGATCACCTCGATGTCGATCGCGTCCAGCGCGACCGTGGCGCTGTCGTCGGCTGTGCGGCGCAGGGCGGTGACGACCAGCACGGCCGGCACAACGGGCGCGGCCGGGAACTGGGCCTCGGTCGTTTGCTCGCCGACGGGGACCTCTTTGACCGCCCGCTCGAACGCGAAGAGCTGCTCACGGAAGCTGCCGCTCAGCTCGCCCCCGAAGGGGTACTCCAGCACCCGCGTGGCGCCGCCCGCGGTGAGGGTGACGGTCACCCGGACCCCGGCCGTTTTCGTCACGGTGAGATTGAGGTGAGCGGCGTACCCGAGGAAGGACTCGCGCACCGGGTCCGGCACGGTTACCGGCAGCGCGAACGTGGTGACCTGTACGGACGCGTCCGCGCCGGGACCGGCGCTCAGGCCGGTGACCGTACCGCCGAGGAGCACGCTGACGGCCAAGCCGTCCGGGGACACGTTCTGACCGAACGAGCCGGTGCTCACCAGTTCGACGGGGAGCGGGGTCGGGGCGCCGAGCCGGATGGTGGGCGTCGGGCCGGTGCTGTCGCTCATGTGCGATCTCCTGGCGCTCGTGGGCCGGCGGCGTGCCGGGCCACGAGCGCTAGCAGGAGAAGCGACCCGTTCGGGTCGCACCGGACACGAAAAGTGCCCGCCCGGGGGAGCCGCCCGAGTAGATCGGGCGTGCTAAAGGTTTTGTGGCAGGCTGAATGATTGATTGTGGGGCGCTGGGCGTGGGGACGCCCCCTTACCGTCCCAACGAGCCGTTCTCCACGTCCCCCGGGACCGTTC
>DASWYH010000029.1:0-8236 GCA_036405095.1 Gemmata sp.
GGCGCCCTTAACGCCCGTCCGCCCGCTCCACCACCATCGCGACCGCGTTGCCACCGCCCAGGCACAGCGACGCCAGCCCGTACCGCTTGTTGTGCCGCTTCAGCGCGTGGAGCAGCGTGACGAGCACGCGCGCCCCGCTCGCCCCGATGGGGTGACCGAGGGCCACCGCCCCGCCGTGAACGTTCACCTTCGATTCGTCCAGACCCAAGCCTCGGCCGCACGCCAGCATCTGAGCGGCGAAGGCCTCGTTCAGCTCGAAAAGGTCGATATCGGCAAGCGCGAGCCGGGCCTTGTCACACGCGGCTCGCACCGCCGGGATCGGGGCAACGAAGATGTCCTTGGGGGCCACGCCGCTCATCGCGTAGCTCACGATCCGCGCCAGCGGCTTCGCCCCGCTCTGTTCCACGAACCGCGCGGAGGCGACCACGACCGCTGCGGCGCCGTCGGAGAGCTGCGAGGCGTTCCCGGCGGTGACGGTGCCGTCGGGCCGGAACGCGGGTTTGAGTTTGGCGAGGCTCTCGGGCGTCGTGTCGGGGCGGATGCCCTCGTCGCGCTCGACAGGCGGAACGGGTTTCTTGCCCGTCGCCGGGAAGTGAACGGGGACCACCTCTTCGGCGAACGCGCCGTTCGCCCAGGCCGCTGCGGCGCGCTGGTGGCTCTGTGCGGAGAACCGGTCCTGGTCCGGGCGCGATACGCCGCACGCGGTCGCGGTGTGCTCGGCGGCCTCGCCCATGGCCCAGTTCTCGAACGCGCACCACAGGCCGTCACTGATGAGCGCGTCGGTGGTGGTCTGGTGGCCGTACTTGTAGCCCTGGCGCACGCCCGGGAGCAGGAACGGCGCGCGGCTCATGCTCTCCATCCCGCCGGCGACGACCACGTGCGCGTCGCCGGCGCGGACGCTCTGGGCCGCGAGCATCACGGCTTTCAGCCCGGACCCGCAAACCATGTTGGTGGTGTGCGCCGGGACCGTATCGGGGAGCCCCGCGAGGAGCGCGGCCTGGCGCGCGGGGGCCTGCCCGACCCCGGCCTGAACGACGTTCCCCATGATGACGTCTTCGACCTGTTCGGGGCTCAAACCGGCGCGCTTGACCCCTTCGGAAATGGCGACCGCACCGAGCTTCGGGGCCGGAACGTCCGCGAGGCCGCCGAGGAACTTCCCGATCGGCGTGCGGGCAGCGGAAAGGATGTAGGCGTCCATATGACACTCGCGAGGAGAGCGACCTACTGAAATGATACGGGCGCGCGGCAAGCCCTGGGACCGCCGCGCCCCGCCCGCGTGAGCCATTGAATCGATGCGGCTTGATGGCGAACAAAGGAGCCGTTCGGCCCGCACAGCCGCGCGGGTCGGCTCCACGGGGCCGGCGCTACAGCCAGCCGCGGCCCTCGTCGCGCAGGATGCGGGCCATGCCCTCGATCCATTTCGGGTGGTCGTTGAGACAGGTGCCGGCCTTGAGGTGCTCACCGCCCGCGTGCTCGAACACCTCAAGGCTCTCGCGGCCGATCTCGTCGATCGTTTCCAGGCAGTCCGCGGTGAACCCCGGGAGGGCGACGTACACGCACTTCGTGCCCCTCTTGGCGAGTCCGGCCAGTACGTCGTCGGTGTACGGCTTGAGCCACGCGCTGCGCCCGAACCGCGACTGGTACGTTTGCGTCCAGTAGCTCCGCTTCCAGCCCATGCGTTTAACCAGGGCCTGCGTGGTGCGAACAACGTGGGTCGCGTAGGGGTCGCCGGCTTGTGAGTACTTCTGCGGGATGCCGTGGAAGCTGACGACGATGTGTTCCGGCTCCCACGGCAGCTTCGCGAGGTCGTCGCGGACCGTCGCCTCCAGCGCGTCGAGGTAGCCGGGGTGGTCGTAGTACGGCGGCACGACCCGCACCGCCGGCACCCGGCGCACCTTCGTGAGCGCGGTGAACAGCGCGTCCGTGGCGCTGGCGAAGGAGGTGGCCGAGTACTGCGGGAACATCGGCAGCGCGACGATGCGGGTGACGCCGCTCGCGATCATCTCGTTGACGGTGGCGCGGAGCGGCGGGTTGCCGACGATCATCCCGAACCGCACCGGGTTGTTCGGGAAGTGCTCTTGCAGCAGCTTGGTTTGCTGCACGGTGTAGTGCAGGAGCGGGGAACCGGTCTTGGCGTCCCAGACGCGGGCGTATTTGGCCGCCGACTCCGCCGGGCGGCTGCGGAGGATGAAGAGGTTGAGGATCAGCTTCCACTTCCACCCCTGGTTCTCGATCACCCGGGGGTCGGAGAGGAACTGGCGCAGATAGGGCTTGAGCGCCTCGGCGGTGGGCGCGTCCGGGGTGCCGAGTTGGATGAGCAGCAGACCGGTCATGGTGCGGGGTCCCAGGTCCGAAGGCCGAACGTCGTGAAGTCAAGATACCAACCGGCGGGCGGAGCGGACCGCAACCCGCCCGCCCCCGGCTTCACGATTTCGGGACTTCAGGACCGCTGAGGGCCGCGGCCTCACTTCTTCTTGCAATCCGGCCCTTCCTTGGCCGGGCTCTTCTCGGTGATGTGGGCGGGGCCCCCGGCGGCCTTGAGGGCCGCCGTGCGCTCGACGTTGAGCTGAATGAAGCTGCTCCACTGGCTCGGGACGTTCGGCTCCGAGTAGATCGCCTCGACCGGGCACTCGGGGACGCACGCTTCGCAGTCGATGCAGTCTTCGGGGTCGATGAAGAGCATCATCTCGTCCTGGTAGAAGCACTCCACCGGGCAGACGACGCAGCAGTCGGTGTACTTACAATCGTTGCAGTTGGCGGTGACGACGTGAGCCATGACGAGCCGGAACCTCCGTCTTCGGATCGGTTTTGGTGCTGGGGAGAGTAATACCATCCCGCGCCATAACGTCAAGTTAACCGAGAACATCGGCGCGCCGCCACTGCCGATATGCGATTTTCGTTCCGGAACCGGCGGAGCGGCCCCTGCGACTCGTCCGACACGTCAACCCGAGCGGGTAAATAACGAACCGTACTGGTCGTTTAAGTAACTCCGGAAGCGGTAGAGTTGCGTCTGGGGCTGCTTAAAACGGCCCGGTTTCGGGGCCACGTCCTCTGCCGCGCCGTTCCGGATTTGCTCGCACACGAACGCGATAATAGGCCGGTAGGCGCGAATCCGAGCCACCGCATTTGAAACGGTTGGGTGCTGATCGAGAGCCCAGAGGCTCGCGTCGAAGCTTTGCACCAATAAGAGCATATCAAAGGAGGCGGCAACTCCGGTTGTTTTCTCGGTCGGGGCGTTGTGCTTCCAGCACCGGTCGAGGGCTCTCGCAAGCGCGAGGGACTCGTGCCGCCGCTCGGCATAGCGGAACCAATTTTGCCCCGCGCAAGCCCAGATTGCTGCGGGCGGTACGAGCGCCTCGAAGCCGGCCTGCGGAGGCGGTTCACAACCGCCCCCGAGAGCGGCGGCGTAGAAGGCACACAAGAACACTTGGTTCCTCCATGAGTCCCCGGCGTGAGTGGCGGTCACTATCCGCAGCCGAAGGAACCGCGTCAAGTCTCGTTTGCGAACGATTTAACGGCACTGGCGAACTACTTCGCGTTCTTGGCCTTCCACAACTCGGCCTCGATCTTGAGCCGAACCTGCGAAATGTAAGGCAACCGCTGCGGCAGGAGCGCCCCGGCCTCGACGCGCAGTTTCGTGTACCGCTCCTGCTCTTTCGCCGCGCGGAGCAGCTCTTCGAGCCAGAGGGCCAGCTCTTTTGGTTGGTCCGCCCACAGTTCCCGTGCGGCCGATTGCATGTCCAACAGGCCGTTCGCATCGAACGCGAAACGGCTCGGATCGGGACCGCGGTCGATCTGCGCCAACTGCGTGAGGCGGTACTGAAGCGTTCCCTGGTGCAACCGGGCCTTCAGAAGCGTGCGCGCGGTGTCGTCGGAGGGCTCGATTTTCAGGGCGATTGCCCCGAAGAGCCGCGGGCAGAATGCGGCGTGCCGCGTCAGCAGCCGAATGGTGACGAGCGCGGACCAGCCGTCGAAATCGGTCGGCCCGATCGGGGGGAGGACGGTGTCCGGGAACAGGCTCGGGGGCGGCTCCTTGTCCGAGAGCCAGTCCCCTTTCGGCGGCTCGGGCGCCTTCTCGTCTTTCTTCGCCGGCGCCCGTTTGGCCGGCGCGGCGTTGGGGTTCTTCGCGCGCCACAACGCCAGCTCGATCTGGAGCCGCGCCCGTGTCGCGCTGGTCAGATCCTGCGGCTTGCGCGCCCCCGCTTCAGCGCGCAAACGTGTGCCGCGTTCTTGCTCTTTCGCGAGCACCACCAGCTCTTCGAGCCAGGAGGCCAGTTCTTTCGAGTGCCCGGCCCATAGCTCCGTCAGCGCGTCACTCAGCTCAAGGAGGCGGTCATCGTCGCGACCGGGAATGTGCGGGTCCGGCCCGGCGAAGAATCGCTCGTAAAAGCGTCTCTCTTCTTGGTATTCGAGGACGCACTGCTGAACCCGAGCCTTCCGCACCTTCCGCAGTGCGTCGTCGGTGGGCTCGATCTTCAGGCCGGTTTCCCCGCGGAGCCGCGGGCACAGCTTGTCGAACGCGGCTTCACGCCTTTTCCAGAGCGCTTCGAGCTTTTCTTTTCCGTCCCACTCGGCTGGCATGGTCTCAAGTTTGGGGAACGCGCTCGGCGGAACGCGGAGATCCCCGCACTCGTTGTGCCGGTTGGCGCGAAAGGTCGCGAACTCCGGGAGCCACGCTTCGCTTTTGGTCTTCTCTTTTGCGGCTGGCGGTTGGCCCGCGGCGAGCGCGCCGCTCGCGCCGAGGGTCGCACACACGACCGCAACCCACACCCGGCTCGTTGATGCTCGCATCGGAATTGACCCGGAAACGCGATCGGTTCGGCCCACATTGGACCGAACCGATGATACCGCGCTCCGGCATCGATCACAACATGCTGTACGGGTCGATGTCCACCTGGAACTCGACCCCGTGCGGCGGCTTCGCGAGCGCGAGCACGTTGCGGAGCACCTCGTGTAACACGGCGCTGCTGTCGGACTGCAACTGGAAGTGGAACCGGTAGAAGTTGTTGAGCCGGAACACCGGGCACTCCGCCGGCCCCAGGAGCCGCACCGGGGCGGGCCCCCGGGCGCCGCCGGCGCGCTTCATCGCCTCTTTGAACGCCGTCGCCAGGACGTCGGCGAACGCCGCCGCCGCTTCTTCCTTTTCGCTCCGCACGATGAGGCGCGCCATGCGCTCGAACGGCGGGTACTTGTGCAGCTTCCGGTGGACCAGCTCCAGCTTCGCGAACTCGCCGTAGTTGTGGTGCGACGCGAGCGTGATACACGGGTGCTCGGGCGTGAACGTCTGCACGAGCACGTTCCCACCCTTCTCGCCGCGCCCGGCGCGCCCCGCCACCTGGGCCAACAACTGGAAGGTGCGCTCCGCGCTGCGGAAGTCCGGCAGGTGGAGCCCCACGTCCGCGTTCACGACGCCCACCAGCGTGACGTTCGGGAAGTCCAGCCCCTTCGCGATCATCTGGGTGCCGACGAGGATCTGGATCAGCCCGTCGCGGAAGGCGTCGAGCACCCGCTGGTGGCTCCCGGGCTTCGACATCGTGTCGGAGTCCATCCGCTGGCACACGCTGCCGGGGAACTTCTCCTCGATCTCCACTTGAAGCTTCTCGGTGCCCAGACCCTGATACCGCATCGCGGGCTGGGCGCAGGTGGGGCACTTCTGGAACGGCGCCGTTTCGAAGCCGCAGTAGTGACACATCAGGGAGTTCTTGGTGCGGTGGAACGTCATCGCCAGGTCGCAGTGGGCGCACTGCGCGACGTACCCGCACGCTTCGCAATGAACGTGCGTGCTGAACCCCCGGCGGTTCAACAGCAGGATGATCTGGCCCTTGGCTTTCAGCGTCTGGCGCATCGCCGCTTCGAGCGTCGGGCCGATCGCCCCGGGCTTCCCGACGGGCTTGGGCTCGTGGCGCAGGTCGACGATCTTCACCGCCGGCATCGGGCGGCTCTCGACGCGGTTCGGCATGCTCAGAATGGTGTAATTGTTGCGCTCCGCGTTGGCCCAGCTCTCGAGGCTCGGGGTCGCCGAGCCCATGAGGATGGGGATGCTTTCGAGCCGCGCGCGCATGACGGCCACGTCCCGGGCGTGGTACCGCGGGGTCGATTCCTGCTTGAAGCTGTTCTCGTGCTCCTCGTCGATGATGATGAGGCCGAGCTTGCGGGTGGGCGCGAACACGGCGCTGCGCGCCCCGACCACGACCTGAATGTGCCCGGTGGCGATGCGCCGCCAGTACCCGCCGCGCTCGGCGTCGGTCAGGTGGCTGTGCATCACGGCGAGGTTCCCGCACCGGCCCTTGAACCGCGCGATCGTTTGCGGGGTGAGGGAGATTTCCGGCACCAGCACGATGACCTCTTTGCCCTGGCGCACCACCTCTTCGATGGCGCGCAGGTACACCTCGGTCTTCCCGCTCCCCGTGACCCCGTGGAGCAGGAACGGGTGGTAGCCGCCGGTTTCGAGCGGGCCTTTGAGCTGCTCCCAGACGCGCAACTGGTCCGCGTTGAGCGCGATCTCCCGGCGGGCGGCCTCGCTGGGGGCCTCCTCCTCGGGCTCGTGCCCGCCCGCCGCCGGGGTCTCGATGCGCTCGCTGAACTTGCGGACCAGGCCCTTCTTGATGAGCCCGGCGACCACGCCCGCCGTACACTTCGCGAGCCTTGCGAGCTGGAGCACTTCGAGCGGGCGGTTCTCCTTCTTGAGCTTGTCGAGCGCGGCCTTCTGTTGGGGGGTGACGGTGGGCAGCGGGTTCGGCAGCTTCTCGCGCGCGACCGGCTCCACGAACGAGGCGACCCGGGTGCCCGCGTTGTCGCGCACGCCCGCGGGTACGACCGCGTGCAGCACCTGGCCCCACCCACACAGGTAGTAGTCGGCCATCCACCGGGTGAGCTTCATGAGGTGCTCGTCGACGATGGCGTCGTCGTCGAGCACGCGGGTGACCGTCTTGATCTCGTAGCCCGACGTGGGGGCCACATCGGTGACCCGCACGCAGAACCCGGCGGTGCCCTTCCCGCCCTTGCCGAACGGTACCTCGACGCGCTTGCCGGGGCCGATCTTGTCCGCGAACTCGGCGGGGACGGCGTAGGTGTAGGCGTGGTCGAGCGGCCGATCGAACACGATGTCCGCGAACAGCCCGCTCGGGACGGGTGCCGGTTTGGGGCGGTCGCTCTCGCGCTCGAGGTCGAACAGGGTGTCGGGGGCCGTCATGGCCGGTCGCTCCGCGGCGTCGGGCGTGAGTGTGCTCATGCGCTCAGTTTACCCGCGCGCACTGGGGCCTCAAAGGACGGTTGCCCAACCGCTACTATCGGCAAAGCGGGTAGGAGAAGATTACCCGAGCGGTTCGGCACCGGCCTGCGGGGGCGGGAGCCGCGCTTCGAGTTCGCGGCAGAGCTTGTCGAACGAAGGCGCGGTGTCGCGGCACTCCTGGAGCGCCATCGCTCGAACGAACACTTCCGCATCAACGGTTTTCTTGTACTTCCGCGCCCGGTTCTGCCTTCGTAGGTGTCCGTCGAGCCAACCCGCGCCGCTGAGGTTTTCGGGTGTGGGCCGGGGCGGCAGTGGTTTTGGCAGATCGTGAATGCCCTCAAGGGCAGACGCCCCGGCGACGATCCAGTTCTCGAACATTTGCTTTGCGAAGACGCAGGCGATATCAACATCGCTCCGGACGCCTCTCGCTGCGGCCAAGAGCGCGGGGCCGAGTGTAGCGGGACAATCCGCTTCCGCGTCAAGAAGGACGAGTAGCATCCCGCACCCGTGCGGGTCGCGGTGCAGTTGCTGACCCAATTTCAGGACGGCTTCTTCGATCTTCGCAGCGAACTCGGGGTGCTCGGTGTTCAGAAACGAGTCGCGTTTACAGCGCGACGGCGGGAGCACACGGAGCATCACTGTGGCGCCCAACAGTTCGCCCCAGATGCGGTGAAGCAGGCGCCCCGCCGCGCCACCGGCCTCGGAATGCCCTTCAACGATCAGGGACACGTACAGCGTCATTTGGGCGGTTCCGCCGAGGTCGCTTCCAATTGCTGCTGGCGCTCAAGATCGTCCAGGTCCGCTTCGAGCAGATTGTCGCGTTCCAACCCGCCAAGGGTGTTTAGCTTTCGCCTGACGATCTCGACGCTGGCCTCATCGACCGGGGCAATCACGGTTCGGCCGTCGATCATCTGCACGACGCGAATGTTCTCGGACTTGATGGTCGGGTTGTCGAGCATCTCGGCGCTGTGCGTGGTGAGCAGGATTTGCGTGCGGAGCGTGGCC
>DASWYH010000030.1:0-2816 GCA_036405095.1 Gemmata sp.
GTGACCGCCTTCACGTTTACGAACGCGGCCGGCGCCGCCCGTGAGGGGCGGTTCCGAATCCACCCGGCCGAAGGACCGAACTACCATACCCCCGAACAGGCCGCGGCGAAGACCGCGGACTTTCTCGCCGTCGAGTTGTCCGCCCGACTCGCGCGCGGACCGGTGACGTTCCCCGTGACGGTGCAACTGGCGCAGCCCGGCGACCTGGTAGACGATGCGACCGCGATTTGGCCCGGCGATCGCGAAGAGGTGCCCTTCGGAACGATCACCCTGACGGAGCGGATCGACGAACTCGCGCCGGAGGTCCGGAAGATCATTTTCGACCCGGTCCCGCGCGTGGACGGCATCGACCCGGCCGGCGATCCGCTCACCGAGGTCCGTTCCGATATCTATTTGCTGAGCGGCCGGCGCCGGCGCGCGGCCGGTGCCTAAAGGGATTCTCTAAACTCACTCGCCGGCGCAATCGGCGCAATCGTTCCAGGTGCCAATTCAACGGAGCGTTGTCGGTTCAGAATGTGTGCCGTGGCCCGGTGGTTGCATCAAACTTTCGCATCGGGCCTTCAGGTCCACTCCCATGCGAAGGAGGTGAACGGTGACTCGGTACATTCTGGCCGCCTGTGCGGTTGCGCTGTGCGTTGCTCCCGCAGCGGCGCTCCCGCCCAGCAACGCGAAGACCCTGGAACACGCGGAAGAAGTGCTGGACGAACTTACCAAAATCCCGTTGAAGGGCATCCCGGCGAAGATGCTCGCTGACGCGCAAGGGGTGGCGATCATCCCGCGTGTCATCAAAGCGGGGTTCGTGTTCGGCGGGCGCGGTGGACACGGCGTTGTGCTGTCCAAGGACAAAGACGGCAACTGGAGCGATCCGGTGTTCATCGATTTGGGCGGCGCGAGTGTGGGGTTCCAGGCCGGCGTCGAATCGACCGATGTCGTTCTGGTGTTCCGCACCCGCAAGAGCCTGGATCGGCTCCTCGAAGGGAAGGGGAAACTGACGCTCGGGGCCGATGCATCGGTCGCGGCCGGGCCGGTCGGGCGGATGGCCGCCGCAGCGACCGATGCGAAACTTGAGGCCGAGATCGTTTCGTACTCGCGGAGTCGGGGACTGTTCGCCGGTGTATCGCTCGACGGAGCCGCGATTCACGCGAACGGCCGGAACAACATGCAGTTCCGCCAACCCGGGCGTGATGCAGAGCAGAAGTTGGCCGCAAGTTTGAAAGCCAAACTCATCGAGTTGAGCAAGGAGAAGCCCGTTCCGGTCGCCCCGCCGGTGCTCGGATCGCCGGTGCCGCTTCCGCCACCGCCGGTGCCCCTCCCCCCTCCGCCGCCCCCGCCGGTTCCGCTTCCGGTGCGACCGTAGGCGCGCGGTTGAAAGAAGATAGAAGGACACGAACGGCCCGGCGAGTTGCGTAAGTGACTCGCCGGGCCGTTCGCATTGCCCCGTGACCGTTACAGCTTTCCTCGCTTAACTCTCACTGGCAACGAATGCGGTGCGCAGTGGTGCATGCGGCGCGACAAGTGCAACTTCTTTTACTGTGACTCACGACACGGAGGTTGTCATGGTCCGCTGTTCACTGTGCGTTGTTGTCATCGGTTTGTCACTGTCGCCCGTTTCTGCACAAACACTTCCGCGCGTGGCCGATCTTCTGGACTCGGTGCCCCCGACGGTGCCGCTCAGCGAAGCGTATGGGGTCGCTCTTGTGCCCGCCGGGCACGGGCCGAACCCGCAGGGGGTTTTTCTGGTGAAGGCCGGCGCCGAATGGCGCGATCCCGAGTTCGTAACGCTTCACATCTGGGCGAAGCCAGTTGCGCACGAGCCCCGCGATTACGTGATCCTGTTCCCGACGCGGCGCAGCCTCGAACGTGCCCTGAACGAGGTCGGTTCCCTCGGCGCCGATGTGATCGCATATGCCCGTGCTCGCGGGTCTTTTGTAAAAGTCTCCCTTGAAGGAGCCGCACTGCGCCCGGCGGTCTCTTTCCGCGGCCTCGCGGAGCGCGAACAAGCCGTCGCGCTGAAGGAGCAGTTCACCGCGCTGGCCGCTCCGAAGTCGGTAACCGAAGCCAAGGCGGCGGTGCCGAAACTGAGTTGGGAGCTCTTGGTCGAGCACCCGGAAATCTTGGTGTGCGGCTTCGGGGCGCTGGGCGCGTGGCTCGCCACCACGAAGAAGCGCAAGCGGTGACCAGCCCCCCACTCAGCTTCCAGTGAAAGCCGCTTCGCCGAGGTGCTGGCGCAGGAGCCGGTGCCGCAGGAGCCTCTTGTTGTGGTCGAAGACCGGGGCGCCGGGCCGGATGTAGCCCTCCGGGGTGAACGCCATATCGTCTTTCGCGACCGTCGCGAGCAGCGTGAACGTGAACGTGGCGTGTCCGCCCGCGCCCCCCCGCCGGAGCGTCAGCGAGCGGATCACCTTCGTTTTCTTCTCGATCACCAGTTCGGCCCAGGCGAGCCGCAGGGCCGGGGCGTTGCCCCGGCGGGTGGCCGTCACCGAGTACGTGTCGGAACCGGGCGCCGGCGGTTCGGACCACGTGAGGTCGAACGCCGAAAGCACCTCATCGAGTAGCGTATCGGGTTCGAGTTCGTGGACCGTCACCGCGTTGCGGATCAGCGGTGGCAGTTCGGCCTCGTTGAACGCGGCGGCCCCGTCGGTATCCGGCGCGACCCAGACGCGGCCCGAACCGTCGCGGCCCCACGCGCCTTTCCCGCCGAACCCGGGTTCCACGACGAACCGGTCCCCCCGGGTGCAGAGCGTCCGCGGCACGCCCTGAGCGAGGAGCGGGAACGCTTCGCGGGCGCGCGCGTCGATCGTCACACGGTAACACCG
>DASWYH010000031.1:0-3002 GCA_036405095.1 Gemmata sp.
ACGGCTTTCGCGGACCCGGGAGCTACTTCAACGAGCCGAGGAACGCGATCACATCAAGGAACTCGACCGGCGACATGGTCGCGGCCAGCCCCTCCGGCATGCTGCTCTGCTTGAGCGTCTTCCGCTCCGCGATGTCGGCCACCTTGATCGTCTTCTTGTCCTTGCCGTCGAAGAGGACGACCGCCTCCTTCGTCTCGCTCACCAGAAGGCCGGTGATCGTCTTCTCGTCGGCGGTGACGATGCGGGTGCTGGCGAACTTGGGATCGACATCAGCGTTCGGGTCGATGATCGACTCCACGAGTTTGATGCGCGAGAGCCGCTTGCCCACCGGCCCCTTGCCGTCCGGGTTCCCGTCCATCTGCGGGCCATAGTTCTGCCCCTCGCCGAACACCTGGTGGCACGCCATACAGTTGCGGCGGAAGACGGCCTTCCCGTTCTCGACGCTCCCGCCCTTCATGTCCGCGAGGGCCTGCATCGCCTTGTTGCGCTCCTCGGCAGTCTTCTCGTCCTTCCCGAGCAGGATTTGCAAGTACGGGACCGCCTGCGCGCCCTTCTTGTCGGTCGCGATGACGCCGTCCAGCGTCTTCTTCGCGACCGCATCACCCTTCGCGAGTTCGCCCTTGATGTACGCCTGCCGCCAGCCGGCCAGGGTGGCCGCGAGCGCCGCGTCGGCGGTGTACTGCACGTAGTAATCCGCCGGCTTGACCGCGAGCGCGGCCAAAACGGCGGACGCCGATTCGGCGCTCGGGAAGAAGCTCAACCCGCGCACGGCTTCGGTGCGGACCCGCGGGTGCGCGTCCGTTGCGGCGGCCTTCAGGAGGTCGAACGCGCCCTTGATGTACTCACGGTCGTCGGCCGCGACCCGGACCGCCGCGGCCCGCGCGTCGAACGTCTTCGCGGCGAGAACCTGTTTCAACAGGTCCGCGTCCACCGCGTGGAAGGTCTGCATCGCCCAGAGCGCTTCGCACCGCAGCCGGTCGTAATCGGCGCCGTTGGGGTCGAGCTTCGCGACCCACGCCTTTACCGCCGGGAGCACCTCCGCGGCCGGGCGCCCGCGCAACTCGGCGCGGGCGCGGTAGCGCGTGCGCCACTCGTACTCCTTGAGCTGGTCGAGCACCTCGGCCGCCGGCTTCCCGAACTGCGTGACGGGCTTCAGGAGCGGTTTGTCCTTGTTCACGAGCCGGTACACGCGGCCGGCCGTGTGGTTACGGTTCGGGTCGCGCTGGCTGTACTGCATGTGCCCGATGAGCGGGTTCGCCCAGTCGCCGAACCACAGCGCGCCGTCCGGACCGATGAGCGGGTCGACGGGCCGGAAGTGCTTGTCCGTGGACTTCAGGAGGTCGAAGGGCGTTTTGGGGTCGGCCGGGTTGTGGCGCACGCGGGTTCCCTTGTATCCGCCGCCGTCGTCGGAGAAGCTCCACCGCGGGATGCCGTTCATGTTGATGACACACGCATAGATGAACTGGCCCTGGACGCTGTCCGGTAGGTGCCGCGACACCAGGAACTCGCTCCCGACCACGGGGCGCATGCCCTCGGTGGGGAACACCGGGTTCAGCCCCTTGCGGCCGACGTACTGCGCCCCCGAGAGCGGCGTGTCCCAGTGCTGGTTCGCGCCCGTCCCGTCACCGCAGAAGCCCTGGCCCCATTCGTTGAACACGTAGCACCACGGGTTCCCGTAACCCGGGGTGACGAAGTGGCTCACCTTCAGCGTCCGCGGGTCGAGCACGTAGGCCCCCGAGCTGCCGAAGTTGCGGAACGGCCCCCACGGGGTTTCCGTTGCGGTGCTCATCGAGACCCCTTCGAGCATGCGCAACTGGCCGCCGGGGCTGAACTCGAATGCGCCGACCGTGTGGTGCGTGTCCTCGGTCGCCCACCCGTCCAACAGGTGAACCACGAGGTCCGCCTTGCCGTCGCCGTCGGTGTCCTTGAGGAACAGCATGCGCGGCTGGTCGGTGACGATCACCCCGCCGTTCCAGAACTCGAAGCCCGTCGGGCAGTGCAACTGGTCGTAGAAGACCGTACACTTGTCGGCCTTGCCGTCGCCGTCGGTGTCTTCGAGGTAGATCAGCTTGTCGTTCGGCTTCGGGTCGCCCGGCTTCCACTGCGGGTAGCTCGGCATCGTGGACACCCACAGCCGGCCCTTGTTGTCGAAGTTCATCTGAACCGGCTTCGCCAGCTCGGGGAACTGCTTCTCGTCGGCGAACAGCTTCACCTCGAACCCGGGCGGCACGGTGCAGGTCTTGATGAACTCGTCCGGGGCGAGGATGCGCGGGCCGGCGGCCTGGTCCTCGCTGTACTTCTGGCGCGGCTCGCCGAACCGCGTGGGCGGGGTGAACAGGTCGCCCGTTTTGCTGTCGTCGGGCTTCTCGGCGACCTTTTTCCCCTGGGCGATGTCCCACACGTAGCGGTCGCGGACGGCGGCCATGTTGCGGATCTTGACGTACTCGCGCGGGAACGTCTCGGTGTCGAACGTGCGGCGCCCGCCGTACACGTACCACCCGTTGACCATCCGGTAGTCCTGCTCGTGGACCCACGACTTGTCGTTGACCGCGGCGCGGAGCTTCTCGAAGTCCGAGGTGCCCAGTTTGGCCGGGTTTTCGCCCCCGAACAGGGCCACATCGAGCAGCACCCCGACAAGTTTGTCGCCGGCTTCGTTGAGGTGGCACCCGTTGATCGTGAGCAGGCCGGGCCGCACGTCGAACGGTTTCAGGGTCGGCTCGAACAGGTCAACGAACGCGAGCCCGCGCTTCGCGGCAACAGCTTTCGCCGCATCGGCGTAGAGCTTCAGATCGGCGTTGCGCGCGGCGGCATTGGGCATGAGCGGGTCGCCCGTGGTCTCGAACGCGATCGGCGACACGAGCACGAACCGGGGCGGGCTCCCCGCGTCGTCCCGGGGGTACTTCTTCGCGTACTCGTCGAGGAACTTTTCGTAATCGGCTTTGAACTTCTCGACGCCGTCTTTCCCGGCGAACGACTCGTTGAACCCGAAGAAGCACAGCATC
>DASWYH010000032.1:0-7437 GCA_036405095.1 Gemmata sp.
TTTGAGCACCCACCCCTCGAACCTGCCCACACAGAACATCACCACCGTGGGCTTCGCCCGGTACATGAGTTCCAGGCTGATCGAACCGGACACCGCGACGCACGCCTCCGCGAGTTCGATCACCTCCGGGGTGCGCCCGACGTGGATCTCGACCGGCAACCCGGCGGGCACCAGCGCACGAAACGCTTCCGCCTGGGCCGCGTTGAACGACCCCACGAGGAACCGCACGTCCGGCCGGGCCGCGTGGATCTTCTGCGCCGTCGCCAGCATCATACGGGCGTTCGCGGCGATCTCGCTGTTCCGCGAGCCGGGGAGCAGTGCGACCCGCACCCCGGGTTTGGCGCGCTCCTGGGCCAGGAAAGCCGGGTCGAGACGCTGGTTCGCGAGTTCGTCAAAGTACGGATGCCCGATGTAGTGCGTCTTCACGCCCCGCTTGCGATACCATTCGTCTTCAAACGGCAGCGCGGAGAGCACCCCCGTGAAGCACTTGCGAACGGTCCGCACGCGCCCGGAGCGCCAGGCCCAGATCTGCGGCGGGACGAAGAAATACGTGGGCACGCCGAAGTCGCGGATGCGCTTGGCCAGTTCGAGGTGGAACCCGGGGTAGTCGATCATCACGACCGCATCGGGCTTTTGTGTACGGATGTGGTGGATCGCGAGGTTGCCGATCCGGATCAGCGCCGGCAGCGCCTGGAGCACGCCCCGCATCCCCATCACCGCGAACTTCGGGAGCGGGAACAGAATGTCCGCACCGGCCGCGCTCATGCCGTCGCCCCCGAAGGCAGTGATTTGCACGTCGGGTTGTGCGGCGCGGAGCGAACGAACGAGGTTGGAACCGTGCAGGTCCCCGCTCGGCTCCCCGGCGCTCAGAAAGAACTTCATCGGCGGCATCCTTGCCAGCGGAAAGAAGGTGCCCCGGGCGAAAACCCCGGGGCGCGACTGCTCAGCCCTTCGTTGGCGGAGGGGTCGGAGCGGATACGTCCGGTGTGCCGGTCCCGCGACCGGGCAACTCGGTGGTCTCCGCGACGCGACGATACCCGAGCGAGCGGAGAACTTCCAGCACTTCGCTCCACGTCGGGAACGGGCGCCGGTTCTCGCGCTTGTACCGGTCCATGGCCTTCATGAACTCGGTCTCGTCGTCGGAGTAGTCCCGCTCGCAGGTCGTCGGGTCGATGAGCCGACGGCGCTCGCTGCTCTTGCGCTTCGCGGCGGCGTTCTCCGCACGGCGCCGGTCGGTCGCAACGGGGATGTTGCGCTTGCGGCGGTCGGCGGGAAAACCGGTGGTCCCGGACTTGGAGTCGGGGGCCACTTCAACTTCAGGCGCCGCGGGTTGCGCGGCGTTTATTGGGTTCGACATTGCGGTGCCTCACAGCCGTAATTGGGGGGAAGGCTGGAGCCAGGCTACCGCGGCCACTCCCTTGGCCGGTCGCGTCTTGCGCGATCCTCGGGGATGAACGGGTGTTTCTAAACCTACCCGACTAACGGGATGTGTCAACCGAAATTCACGTGCCGACCCAATTCCGGAGCAATTTATTGTGGGGACATGTGCGGATTACCGAAAGGCGCGAAACACGACCGATAAAGCCGCCGCCGGTAACAGGTCGGTTGTTAACCGCGCGTAAGATGGGCGCCGGGTGGGTGGTGTGTCCGCTCCCACACGCGAACCGCAGATGGTGGGCCTGTCCGGACGAGCCGCGGACCGCTGGCGCCCGGCGAGACAGCAAGCGATCCACAGATTCCACAGAGAGACACAGATCGGAAACCCGGGCGCACCCACGCCACCCGGTCTTCCGATCTGTGTCCAGTAGTTTCAAGTGGTCAGTATGCCGTGATCAGTCAGGGACTGAAGCCGGGTCCGTGGGTACTTCCAATTCCGGGGCTTGGTTCTCGTCTGTTCGCCTCACTGGCCACCGAGGACTGATCACTTAAAACTACTCATGTCCATCTGTTGAATGTGTGGATGAGTGTTTTTATTCGTGCCGGCGGTCGCGGCTCGCCCGAAGTGCGGCACGGCCAGCGGGCGCGAGGAACCGAGTCCCGTATCAGAAGTAAAAGTTGAAGAACGTCATCGCTTCAAAGGCCCACGGGCGCGGCCCGGCGATCGGGACACACATCGAGGTGCTGAGCGAGGCCCGGTTGAACCGGAAGTGGACCCCGCTCGTGATGTTCACCTGATCTTGTAAGTACACCAGTCCGGCGGGGTTGCGTCCCGACAGCGGCGTGCGGATGTGGACCTCGGCCACCGGGGCGATGCTCGTCAGCCACGCATCGCCGGTGCTGCGGTACGCATAGTAACCCACACCGACGCTGTTGTTGAACAAGGTCGGGTCGCGCCCGTCGGTCGGGATAACCAGGCTCGTGATCCCCTGGAAGAACGCGCGGTTCGCCGTCCGCACGAACCCGGCCCACGGCTGGAACAGCACCGAGTGCGGCGCCTTCGACCCGTCCACCAGGATCGCGCTGCCGCTCCCCGTCGGGACCGTCAGCACCAACCCGCCGGAGATCAGATCCCCGGTCTCCCGGTTGTTCACGAACGCATACTTCACGAGTAAGGAGAGGTCGCCGATGCCCTGCGAACTGCCGACCTCCGGGGGGCCGTATTGCTGCTGAAACGGTAACCGCATCCCGAACGATGCGTCGCCGTCCAGAAACGTTTTCTCGAAGCCGACCGTTTGCCGCTGGAGGTCGGTTTGCCCCAACCCGGGGTTCAACTTGCCGCCGATGTTGTCGTAGAAGTTGAACCCGCCGTAGATGCGGTCCTGCGGGCGCGGGTTGTCGTTGTCGGTCACAAGAATGGCACCGTAGCGCGACGCGAGCGTCAGCCGGACGAGGCGCGTTTGCGCCACGCGGTCGCTCACGATCACCGGGTCGTTCACGATGATCGGCGTGTTGGTCGTCGTGTTCGTGACCGTGTTGGTGACAACGAACCGCCCCTGGGTGTCGGTCCCGATGGTCTGGGTGGTGGTCGAGGTCGTGGTCGGGGTAAACCCGGTGACCCGCTGGGTGAAGCCGACCACGCGGGGCACGGTCGTAAACCCGGTCACGATCCGGCGCTGGTAGTACGCGCCGCCGAGGTCGCCGTCGAAGTTCTCATTGAAGACGCGCGGGGCAACGCCCCCGGACTCGGTGGAGCGCGCGAACGGGTTGTTCAGAACGCGATCGAGTGGGTTCGGTGTCGCCGGGTCGGGGACCATCGGCACGGGGCCCGGTTGCGGCACCGGGGGCACCCCGGGCGGCGCGGTCGGCGGGTCCATACGCGGCGCCGCGGGGTCCGGGGACACGCTCGGCACGCCGGGGATGTACGGCGCCGTGCCTGGGGGCGGGCACTGCACCACAACCGGGGCCGCGCGCCGGAAGGGGCCGCCCGCGGGCACCACCGATGGCACCCGCAACTCCTGCCCGCTCGCGGAAGCGGCTACCAGCGCCAGCCCGGCGATTGCGGGGAAACACACCCGGCGCATGGGACGCTCCGTGTCCGCGTGAAATGGAACCGAGAATATACTGCGCCTACATTATCGGCGCAACGCTCATTCCCGATTCAATCGTTCCACCCCGCGTTCGCGGATTCACCCGCGCCTTATTTCCTCGTCACCTTGACGGGAACCACCTTGCGCACCACCGCGTTCGGGTCGAAGGGGTGTTTCTCGGTCGGTTCCAGCACGAACCGCCAGAGGTACTTCCCGGCGTGCCCGCTCCGAACGATTGTGGGTAGCGGCAGTTCGGTTTCGGACGCCAACAGCACGAAGTGTTCCACCGCCATGTCGGTCCCGGTCGTAATGCCACCGATCGAGAAGCTGACCCCGTTGGGCGAGAGGTGCCGCTCGCGGTTCGCCAGCAGCACGGTCCCGCCCTGCACCTTCTGAACACGAACCTCACCGTCGGCCTGCACCTGGAGGAGCGTGAAGAACACCTTCTTGTCGCACGACACGCGGAGGGTGAACTCGTCATCGATCTTGACCTGCGTGACCACTTTTCCTCCGGACACCACATCGGCTTCAAGGGCGAACGGCGGCTTCTCGGGTGCGATGTCGCCCGAGTACCACGCGGACAGCGGCGCAATCGGTAAGCGCCCGTTGGTGTTCGGGCGCACGACGAGCGGCTTCGCTCCCGCAAACGGCTTCGCGATCGGGCCGTTCTGGTCGGTCCCGCCCGGCGGCGCCAACAGCACCAGCGCGGCCATGTCGGTCGCGAGCGGCGACGGCTGTTGTCCCTCGCGCAGGGCGCCGCGCAGCCAGTCCCCGCGAAGGAACGCGACCGGGCGGATCTGATCCGCGAAGAGCCGCGCGAGCGGGCCTTTCGGCTCCACGGCGCCCGCGAACGGGTACTCCAAGAGCAGGAGGTCCAGCGGTGTGAGCCGGAACGCCCCGGCGGGCTTGCCCGCGTCGATCTGCGTCCACGGGGTGTTCGCGAGCCAGTTGAGGCGGCTCACGTCCAACCGGAACACCGTCGCCGCCGGGTCGATCGGCACCAGGACCGGGTCCGCCTTCGGGTCGGCGCCGGGGCGCAGTGCACCGTGAAGTGCGGCCTCTTCGGATTCGACGGCCGCGACCAGCGCGCGCGTCTGGTCCCCCGGGCGCACGAGGTGCGCCAGCGACACGTAGCGCCCGAGCAGGGCGCGCGCGTCTTCCCGCGGCCGGTTCAGGTCGTCGGCAATCGTTTTCAGAACGTACTGCTCGTCGAACGCAGCGGGGTACGCGGGCGCGCCCGCCCTCACCCACCGTTCGAGAACGGCCACCTCTTCTGCGCTCGGGCCGGGCCGGTTCGCGGGCGGCATGGAGCCGTCTTTCACCAGATCGAGCAGCAGCGCGCGCCCGTCCGGCGCGGCGAGCGGGATCGGCCTCTTCTTCCCGACCACCTGGGCGTGGTCCATCAGCTTGAGTTTGCTCTGACCGAGTTCCGCCGCGCCGGTGTGGCACTCCGCGCAGTACCGCCGGAAGATGTCGCGGGTGCGGAGCGTGAGTTCCCGGCGCGTCTGGTACCCGGTGCCCTCGTCCGCGCGCGCCCCGGACGGCACGAGCAGCACCCCCAGCACGAAACAGGCAGTTCGAGCGCGCATCGCGGTTCCTCGGCGGGTTCAGCGCTTGAGCAGCGGGGCGGTCGGCAACTGGCGCGGGAAGCTCACCGGGTTCTGGTGCCCCTTCAGCCCGGCCCCCTTCAGCAGCTCCGGCACCTTCCCCGAAATGTAGCCGAACAGCTCCTCCGCCGACAACGAACCGTCCGTGTCGAAGTCGGCTTTGCGGTACTCCTTGTCCTTGTCGAGCGCGTTGAGCACCGCGAACGTGAACAGCCCGTGCCCGTACTTCGGGTGCTCGTAGCACTCCTCGCCCTCGGCGCACGCGGCGATGATGAGCGGCCCCTGCCCGTTCGGGACGCACCGGCGCAACACGCTCGTGGTCGCCAGCCGCCCCGAGTGGCACGCATCCAGGAGCACCACCTTCCGGCAGTTGACCTTCGCGAGCGCGGCGAACAGCTCCTCGGCCGAGAGCGCGGTTTCTCCCGGCTTCGCGGGGGAATAATCGGGGCCGCACAGGAGGAACGTGCCCCCGTCCGTCGGCAGCCCGTGCCCGGCCCTGGGGAGCGCCGCGTCCTTCGGCATGAGCAGGTCGCCGTGGCCCGCGAAGAACACCACGAGCAGGTCATCCGGCCGCGCCAGTTCCGCGAACGCGGTGAGGCCCGCCGCGAATTTCGCGCGCTTCGGGTCGAGGTGCCGATCGACCCGCGCCTCCGTGAAGAGCAGCTTCGGCCCGGCGCACTTGTCCAGTTCCTTGCCCAGCGCGGCGACGTCGTCGCGGGCGTGGCCGAGGTCGCCGAAGTCCCGCGCCCCGGCGGGGTTCTTGCGCGCGCCCGAGTAATCGTTGACGCCCGCAAGAACACCGAGCAACCGTGAGTCTTGCGCCGGGCGCGCGTTGCGCACCACGTGGACCTCTTCGTTGCGCCCGCCGGCCGCGTTGAACGTGACGACCGTGAGCCGGTTGTCCCCGGTGCGGAACTGGTCGGCCTTGAGCGTCAGCGCCTCGCGGAACGGCTGCGCGGGGTCCAGCGCCTTGCCCCTGGGCGGCCAGGTTTCCGCGAGGTAATCGTTCAGCCACAGCTCGACGCGCTCGGGCAGCAGGTCCGGGTTGGTGCCGCGGGTCCGCACCGAGATGGTGAGCGGGAGGCCGTCTTCCCGGACCTCCAGGCGCTGGAGCGCGACCCGAATCGGGGCCGGCTCGAACTGGTCGAACGGCTCCCGCACCGGGTTCGGCCCGCGCGCGCCCACGAGCGCCGCTCCGACGTCCCCGCTCGCCACGAGCTGTTCCAGAATGTCGGGCCGGTGGAATCGCTTCTCGAACTGCTGGAGCTGGTAGAACTCGGGGCGCCCGCCCGGGTCCGGGGCGTTCACGTGCCACCCGACCAGCCGGTCCCCGTTCGCGCTCTTCGTGTGGTAGTACGACCCGTGCCACATCCACACGACCCAGTCGTTGAGGCGGTTCTGCGCGTCGAACGCCGGGAACCACTTCCAGACGGGCCGCTGCCGGACGGTGCTCACGGTTCCGTGCCGCGCCGTTTTGCCGGCCGCGATGCCGAAATGGAGTTCGATCCGGGGCTCCGGCGCCTGGAGCGCCTTCAGTGCGTCGGCCGCGGTGCCGAACGGTTCCCGCTTGGCGCGGCGCTCCAGAACGAGCTTGGCATCGACGGCGAGGAGGTCGAGCGCGTCCCCGGCGCGGAGCCCGGCTTCCCAGCCCGGTGAACCGGGGTCCACCGCGCGCACCTGAACCGCCCCGTTCCGCTCCTCGAACGTCGCGCCGAAGTTCGGTTCGTGCTTCCAGTCCTTGAGCGACCACGCCGCAACCGTCTGGTCGGTGCCCCCGGTCACGAACCACGTCTGCTCTTTCGCGACGGCAATCGAGGTGACCTCGCCCGCGTGCCCGGTGAACACGCGGGCGCCCCCGAGCGCGCCCTTTTGGGCGCGCTCGGGGACCAGTTCGAACAGGGTGCAGCCGTAATAGTGTCCCACGAGGAGCCGGGTGGGGCGCGCGCCGCTTGCCGGCAGGAACGCGAAGCACGTGGGGGCCTGATCGCGGAGCCGGTCGAGCCCGAGCCGCAGGCTTTCGGTCTTGCCGGCGCGGGTGCGCTGGGCGTACCAAACGAAGCGGTCCTTCGGGTCGGGCACTACGGTCCACCCGCCGCTCGTGGCGGGCGCCTCGGCCCACGCTTGCCCCTTGTCTTGTGTGGGCTTGAGGCGCGACAGGTCGAACCGGGTCCAGTCGCCGGCGCCCCGGGCGTTCGGGTCGCGCGAACCGGGCGCGCGGCCCACCTGGACACCCAGCATCTTCCCGTTCTCGGACAGGTGCACCGCCCACGGTCGGCGCCCGCCCCCGCGCGCCCCGCGCAACGGGCGGTCGAGCTTTTCGAGGTCCAGGAGCACGACCTCGTCGGCGTCGCCGCCCGCGACCG